>DAOUWN010000267.1 GCA_030667105.1 Deltaproteobacteria bacterium | reverse complement strand
GATAACCACGTTTCCTGCTTCGGCAGCATCCTTCTTCAAATCTGGCACACAGGCGGCAGCGCTGGTCGCTTTTTCATCGGGTTTTTCCTTAGACAAAATACTATGTTTCAACGTCGTCTCCGTTTTCTTTTTAAAATTGACCTGCCACGTGTTTCCGTCAGGAAATTCATTCTTTTCTCCGTAAGCTGCCTCAGTATTCACCGAAGACTCACCTTTCTTAGTTTCCAACAACACTCCGGCAGATTTCCGGTATTCGTAAATATGTGGTCTCACCGCATCCCTGTCATGTTTAATCTTTTCATCCGACAACCTTGCCAAGGCAACCAGAGGAACCATTGAGGTCTGTCGATGAGCGACTTGCTGCCCCAGAGCCCAGGATTTATGGGGACCATTCGACTGGCTTGGACTGCCGACTCGGATTGTGGGATGACCCGGAAGGGGATCAGCGCTCTCCACCTTAAGCCGGTAATTTGCCACGAGGAGAAGCCCAGTAACAAAAAAGATACAGACGGCGAGCATCAGGCTTGCAGCCAAGGCAAACCGAGTATGAGATATACCGCGCTTTAACTGAGGGTCGCACTCCTCTAAGGGAAAGGTCGCTTGGCTACAACTAGACAAAAAAGAGGACTTCCAACAGAGATCTCCACAGGCTTTTTTGACTACACGTGCCTTGATTTTTCGCTCTCCCAGTGCATACGCAGTCAGGAGGGCATCGTCGCAAAGGGTATTGATATTGCGGGGCACCCCCCTAGAGTGTTTCCAGACCAACCGTTGAGCTCTGCGGGTGAAGAGAGCCGGGGCCGTATAATCTGCCACGTCAAGGTAATGCTGGATGTACTCATATGTTTCTTTTTCATTCAGAGGGGTGATACGTCGTTTCACACTCACCGAATCATCGAGAGGAGGCGCTTCAGCTTGTTTCAGCTTGTCGTCGAGTTTAGGCAGTCCGCAGAGGACGACTTGGATCAGTTTATGCCTGTGATATTCTTGGTTGGAAATGAGCAGCAGGTTTTCCATAGCGGAGCCGTCGAGATTCTGGGCCTCGTCCACCACCAGCGCCACGTTGCCACCTCTTGCCAGTTGCTGGATCGCAAAATCGTTCAGCCGATGCGATGCCTCGACTTTAGACAGACCCTCATCTGGCTCTGCTATGCCCAGATCTACCAAGGCCATCGCCAGCATCTCCTCAAAGGTCATGGTGGTGTTGGAAATGTAAGCCACCTTGGTTTTCTCATTGAGCTTGCCCAGCATCGTCTTGAGCAGTGTCGTCTTGCCAGTGCCCGGGTCACCCACAATCGTTATCAAGCCACGTCGCTCGCCAATCGCGCAAGTCAAGGCCGAGAGCGCCTCACGATGTCCTGAGTTAAGGTAAAGAAATTTCGGGTTCATCGTGACATCAAAAGGCTTTTCCGATAATCCAAAAAAACCGCAATACACTGTCGCTTTCCTCGCAGGACACCATCAGGGGTTATTACGCAAATGCTAATTAGGGATAAGCATTTAACATCATTTTATGGGAAAATCAAGTGCAATAAAAGCAGGTTAGGCGTTCGTAAAAAAATTGATAAACGTACTAGGCGTTGTGTGATGCCTCTCTGGTTTACGCAACATATTGGCTCTGAGCTCGGTAGTTACGCTGCTATGATCCTGTACAGGTCTTGGTGGCCGGGTTTCTGCCAAGAGTTGTGAAAACTCCGATGAAGGAGTTGGAGATATTTTGACCCATTACTAGCGCCACAGTGGCGCCACACCGCCCGCGAGGCCACGCTTCCTGGGCATGGTTGATATCGCCTTTGAAAAAAGGCCCCCTCGCCCGGAGTAGCACCCGGACTTTTTGAGATGTTACAGAAAAACCTGCCACCTATGGAGAAAAACCAGGAAATTTTTGCACTGTACCCACCTCGGTCCCTCTCTACATTAGGAAGGCATGAGTTTTTCGGACGGCGACTAATAAATTGAAATAGTTAGCTATCCGTATCCACACCGAAACTTTTCCACCCCTTTCCCATCTTTCGGCACAACGGATGCACATATGTGGCTGAAAGTCGATCGAGACCCATTACTACACACGGCAACGTCAAAAATAGATCCGGCGACAATCTCGATGATTTCACTGGACTACCTTCGACAATGACGGAGCCCTGCGTTGCTACACCGTGTGATATCCTTTTCTGAGGAAAGCATTTGCTCGTACAAAGAGAAAATACGGGCGACAGGCGCCCTTACAAGCAGCAACGAAGCGGCAAGGATCGACGCAAACACATCGATCCCCGCTATCGAAATCCTGCCTATCCTGAATTTTGTGACAGGAGAAGGGGTGAAAGGCGAAAACCCATGTACGAAGACCACAGCCCTCTTATCAAAGAACATCCCGATAGAAAGTGGATTACCCTGGTCGGCATCGTGGCGGCTGTTTTCCTGATGTCCGTCTCCCTTTTAGCGAACCTCGGTGTAAACACAAAATTGGCGAGCACAAAGACAGGCACTATCAATAATGCCCAATTGTTCCCATATATACTCCCTCGATTGTTCTAGCTGTTCATCTGCCAGACCCCCAGGTTATTGACAACTTGCCGGTAAATGTTATAAGTACTTGAAGCCTTAAGAAAAAGTCCCGAGAGTTCAATGAATGGGAAAAAGGGAAACTCATGAGGGAAGACCAATCTTTTGAAAGACATATCGCGGCCCTGACCAGGATCAGCAAGGCAATCAGCTCTGACCGGTACATTGAGGACATCCTCCGGCTTGTGGTCACGGTGACTGCCGAGACCATGCACTCAAAGATATGTGCCCTCTGGCTTTTGGATAACACCAATAACACCCTCAAACTGCGTGCCACCCAAAGCATAAGCGAAGATTATCTGAAGGACCGCTCGCTGAAAATGGGGGAAGGGATCGTGGGACAGGTCGCTCTTGCTCGTAAGCCCAGGTCCGTTCTAAACGTGCTGGAAGAACCTGATTACAAAGAAAAGGAGCTGGCCAGAAAAGAGGGGCTTGTGTCAATGCTCAGCGTACCCATGGTCGTCAAGAACAGGGTTATCGGCGTGATAAATTGCTACACATCATATTCCCATAAGTTTACTGAAACTGAAAAAAATGTCTTGATCACCGTGGCCAATGAGGCGGCAGTGGCCATAGAGAATACCGAATTGATGGTAAAGACCAAAGTCATTCAGGAGGAGCTAGAATCGAGAAAGCTGATCGAACGCGCCAAAGACATATTGATGACGCGCCGGGGTCTGACAGGACCGGACGCCTACCGTTGGATTCAAAAACGGAGTATGGATACCCGCAAGTCTATGAGGGAGATCTGCGAAGCGATTGTGTTGACAGAAGAGATATAAGCTTGCCACATACTTGACAGAGGAAAGCTTTTCGTATAAAAGTCAGTCTCAGCTTGGGAGATACAACGGCGTATTTC
>DAOUWN010000102.1 GCA_030667105.1 Deltaproteobacteria bacterium | reverse complement strand
GGTTTGCGCAGTTTTTACTCCAACGTATAAGGCATTGCTCGCAGATGAGCAGTAGCATTGTTTTTTGACGTAAAATCCTTGTAGGCCCTTTCTACGGCATCTTCAGAAAGATCCAGTACGTTAGCTGTTTCATTTGTTGATACGTGATGCTCCCACGCATAAAGAAGATAATCCAACTTGTCAAACGGAATTCTGAAGAAGAATTCCTGATCACTTACAGGAAGGCTGAACGTGTCCGGACTGGGTTGGCGATTTATGATTTCAGGAATTACCTTGAGATCACCGATTC
This sequence comes from Deltaproteobacteria bacterium, assembly GCA_030667105.1. Next base: position 6,950 of record DAOUWN010000102.1, on the reverse strand, counting down.
TTAAAACATCAAGACTCAAACTCACCAGACGTAAAGCATGAAATCATAGACGTCCCGAAAACAATTAGACAGGCTTAAGACTGAGAAGGGACTTGAAAAAAGACATAAAGCGGTCAAAAAGGCTATAAACTTTCTTTCCTCTGAGATCCGTGGCTTTCCGTCTCCCGATCACTCGGGATTTGGCTTTATCCGCATACCACGTCACATTCCCAAGGTGTCCCTGTCCATGGGAATCGAATCGGTCTGATATTGCTTCTGAAGACCGAGAAACCTCCTTGAGGTCCCTTTGAGCACAAAAATCGGTCAAAGCCAATCTGTTAGTGGAAGTTGATGGCAGTTATCCTGCGTTTTTAAGGATTTTGCCACTGATGCTCTTAAAAACTACTTCTGAACCATAAAGCAGTTGAGATATTTCCTCATAACTTGGCTGTAGAATTCAATACCTTCCTGATCTTCGCTTCCCCGGATTCCCTTGAAGTTGAAAAACGTCAGGCCATTTTCATAGTTGATGTGAGAAAGCGCCTCCCTTCTTTCAACCTCCCGTTGCTTGTACAATTGAGTGCCAAGGGCCCGAATCTTTTTCATGCGCTCTTTCGTGACCAGGTCCCTTCGGCCATAGCCTTTCAGGACATCAAGGACGACGCGGTACGATTCAAAATAGGTTTTTAGAAAGCCTGCAAAAAACAGCAGTTTTCGCAGGCCTGCCGAGGTAATATTGTAGGTATCAGGAAGCGTGGGATGAGGCATAAGGATAGCGTCATCAATGAAGGCCTTCAGGGTTTTTCTGACCATATATTCAGGCGTCTTTTCCACATCATAGGCAAATTCGTATTTCAAGAACTCTTGCAGGAAATTGTAGTCAGAATGCAGGGCCGATGCGGAGAATTGAAATGCATCATAGGACAGGATTGCCAAAGCAGTGTAAGCGGCCGGCACGAAATGATGGATGCAGTTGTTTTTGTAGTATTCCAGGTTCATGCGCTTGTTCTCAGATGCCACATATCTTGGATCGGCAGGAGGCGACTCGTCCTTTGCTTTGATCTTTTGTTTTTCTACGAACTTGCGTTTGCTGTAAATGGCCAAGACATTCTTTATTCCAAGGAGGGTATCATCGAGGTTTTCCGACAAGCGTGCATTATGGAAAATCAGATAATTCAGATATGTCTCCACGCAAGTCATAAGGTCGCTTTGAGTAAAACTGTGCTTAGGGTAATTCAGAATGGCGCTGGCTGTGATTGCCTGAGGTGTCACCACCGAGATGCGATTAACAGCATTAATAATCCGGTAGGCGAGGTTGCGACCCAAGGCCTGGTATTCAGCATGCTCCATATCTTGGAGTAATTTTCCGGCTTCAGAAACCAAAGCCTTCAGAGATATCGGCTCGTCAAATTGAACATATACCCGGCCGTGTCTTTTGTTGAGGAGTTTTCGCGCACGGATCAACTGTGCAAAGCTTTCCTGCTTTTTTTCGCGTCCTTCCAGCTCACCTAAGATTGCGCTCTCTTCCAGTAGGCGGTCGTATCCCACGTAGACAGGCGCAAATATCAAATCCTGACATGCCCCGGTTTTATAAGCATCTATGAGTATCGTAAGTAGCCCAGTCTTTGGAAGAGCCATCTTTCCTGTTCGACTCCGGCCTCCCTCGATAAAGAACTCAATGTTAAAGCCCTGCTGAATTAACATGCGCACGTATTCTGAAAAAACCTGTGCGTAGAGTCTTGCACCGTGAAAAGACCGCTTGATGAAAAAGGCCCCGCTTTTTCTAAAAAGGGTCCCCACGGGCCAGAAGGCCAGATTCTGTCCTGCAGCTACGTGCGGACAAGGCATGTTGTTTGTAATGAGCACGTGTGAAAGGATGAGGTAATCAAAGTGGCTTCTATGACAAGGAACAAACACAATCGGGGCCCTTGTGGCCGCGCTTTTCACTCTGTTCAGGCCTTCCATGTCGAGAGCAATGCCATCAAACATGGTTTTCCATATCCAGCCGAAGATCATGCTAATGGCCTGAATGAAGTGGGGACTGTAATCAGCGGCGATGTCATTTAGATCTTCATCCGCCTTCTTATGCAAGTCTGCCAGGTTTTTTTTGCCGGTTTGGGCATAACCTCTCATGAAATCCTGGAACCGCTCGTTTCTCAGGATCAGCTCCTTAAGTTCAACCCTTGTTTTGAGAATCGGTCCGGTGATGCTCTGGCGGTGGCGATTCATCTGATCCAGAAGTCGCTGTCTAAGGACAAAAGCCTGTTGTTCGGCGCTTCGTTCCTGGTTGTCCGCTTCCTGGACAAATGACAAGAGGTTCAACGGATCTGAAGTCTCCACAAAAGCCTTTTGTGGGGTGCGCAGTATTGCCATCCATCGTCGGAGTCGACCGGGGTTTTCCTCGCTGCCAAAGAAGATATCCACAAGGCCTAATGGCACATCCTGGGGTTTTTTGCTGAAAAGAAGCCACTGGGGGACAATATGGATTGGACGCGAGACCTCGTGCTGAAGTTCAATGAGATACTCCAAAGGATCGCGCTTTGCCTTTACAAACCGGTGGTAAAACCCCTTGCGGTCTACCAGAGATAAGAAGGCCGCCTTGCCGGACTCCAGTTCACGTTTGAAAAAGCCTGAGACATATGGGTCGGGCAGAGTCTTGTGCTTGAGCAGGTGATCCAGATGGGCAAGAACAATGCGAATGAGGCTGGAGAGCCTCTGCCAGATCAATATGGTGTAATCAAAGCCGAATTGAGGGAAAGGGAGCCCTTCGCTTTTATATTTGATATGATAGAACAGGTACTCGAAGTTGCTTTTGTACTTGGATACGTAGACAACAAACGATTCGTCCTTAAGGGTTTTTAAGAAGGCAGTTTGCGTCGAGTTCGTGGAGACGTGCGAGAAGAGCGACTTCAAAATCAAGGATAACGGTGAAAAGCACCCCCAGTCTTTTGGCAGGCTACAGGTGTAGTAATCATGATGGCCACGAAGAAATGCATCGACCCATTTTCTTGTTTTACCCCTGACGAATTGGACAAAATCCATGAGATTGCTGCCTATGGAGTGGCGTACTGAGTAACCTTAAAAAACTAACACAAATTTTGCTCGTGTCAATTTGAAAATAGTATGATATAGAGGAGCTAACATGGCAACTATTGGAGATCTTGTCCTAATTTATCAGGAAGACAGCCCTGCCTTTTTTGCTCGTATCGAAGATATCTGTGCCGATTCCAAGGCGCACTGGTACCAGGTCAAGTTGCTTATCTTGCAGGTCCCCGTTGTAGAAGCTGTTTGGATACTGCGGGAAGAGTACATCAATGGTGAGACTTTCACGATGAACGGCGCCAGGATCAGATTCGAAAGGGTCACGGGAGCCTGCAAACCAGAACGTGATTCTTTGCCGTCCGAGGACGGGTCGAACCAGAGAGAGGATAATGCGAATAATAATAATGTGATATCCCTTTTTGAGCGAAAAAAGCGTTGATTGACATTTTTGGCTTGATTTGAATTGCGCCTTGTGTTAAGCATGAAGCGATTCTTATATTGACATGAGTAAAGAAGAAAATATTTGAATAAAAGGAGGATGGTGTAAGATGAAAACATTGATCGGTGGTGCGGCTGCGGCGGTTCTAGGAATTATAGGCCTGGCAGTATGGTGGAAACCCTTCTTGCAGCTACTGGCGGGAGCTATACCTTTTGGCCTTCTTTCGGGGGGTGGTCTAGCAATCTATTTGGGGTTTGACGAGCTTAAAGACACGTGGAAAAGCAAAGACGATAGTTTTGAAACCCCTGCTGTGAATAAGGAAGAAGTGGAGAGTTATAAGAAAGAGGTCGATGACCTGAAGAAAGAGGTCGAAGACCTAAAAGGCGAAAAAGAAAAGAAAGCAAAAAAATAGCTATAATTACAGTAAAGTAAGCTGAATAAGGATATATTCGCATAAGTCCCGTACTTTTTTTTGTGCGGGGCTTATGTGTTTTATATGGGCTCGTTTTTTTCTGGTAGGACTACATAAGTGCCCAACGTCTTTACTCTTAGAGGAAATATGGCCTTCGTTTTTCCTCAAATCTCGCAAGATTTTACTCCCAACCGTCTCTCAAAGCTTCCAGAGGTTCGAGGGCTTCTATGGCACTTCGGACTGCAGGGTCTCCTGTGATCACGTCAAAGGGGAGTTTCTCAAACTCGTATTCGTACGGCGGCGACTTCCATTGAAAGGAATCAGAGTGAAGAGCAACCACAGTCTGAAGAAGGACCAGAGTCGTGAAGTAGGGCCTGAAGAGTTTGGGCTTGATAACATGGAGTTGAAAACCGTAACACAGTTCTCCTGTCCATTTATTAGACGTGGGCTCAAAGGCAAGGGGGCGAATGTGGACACCCGGGAGATTCTTGCTGGTCAGCGTTTCTTGAAGACGACCTACATCAAAAAAAGGCGCCCCAAAGATCTCAAAAGGTTGAGTAGTGCCACGGCCTTCAGAGACATTGGTGCCTTCCCATAAGACTTGTCCAGGATATAGCATGGCCGAGGATAGGGTGGGTAGATTCGGCGAAGGCGATATCCACGGCAAGCCTGTATCCTGGAAAAGCATGTCACGTTTCCATCCTGCCATGGGTACTACGGTCAATTCGCATCCTATTTCGAAGTGGTTGTTAAAGAGAAGGGCCAGTTCGCCAATGGTGAGGCCGTGACGCATTGGAATAGGATACATCCCAACGAAAGAGCTGTATTCGGGTTTCAAGCAATTTCCTTCTATGAGGATTCCGCCAAGGGGGTTTGGACGGTCCAACACTATGACCTGCTTGCCATGAGAACGAGCCGCTTGCAGGCATAAGGCCATGGTATAGATGAAGGTATAGACGCGGGTCCCAACGTCTTGAAGATCAACAATGAGCGTGTCTATGTATTCCATCATGGCCTTAGTGGGCATTCTGGTTTCGCTATAGAGGCTGAAGACAGGTATATTGAGAATCGGGTCGACCAGATTATCGGAAGGGATCATGTTGTCCTGCTTTTCAGCAAAAAATCCGTGCTGAGGGCTGAAAAGAGCCTTAAGCTGGCCGGGGAAACGGTTTTCAATCAAGCTGCGGCTGTGCTGAAATCTTCGATCGACCGTGGCGGGGTTTGACAAGAGCCCAAGGCGTTTTCCTTGGAGCATTCGAGGCGGGTCAGCGATAAGCCTCTCAATACCGGTTTCAATCGGTTTCATATCTTTTGGCTTTGGCGCGGCTAGTTGCGAAAAATTCTTTTTCAGTCGGTAAAATTATGATAGCAACAGATTCTTAAAATTTATTTGAGCTAAAATCAAGGTGATTCTTATGAAAGTGCCTGACTATATCGCCAAACTAAAGGCTTATGTGCCTGGCAAGCCAATTGAAGAACTCGAACGAGAATACGGCACCAGCGGTTCTGTCAAGCTTGCCTCCAACGAGAACCCCATTGGACCATCCCCAAAGGCCGTTGAGGCCATAAAGGAGGCGCTGAAGGACCTTCATCGGTATCCTGATGGCTACAACTACCTGCTGAGGCAGCGGTTGGGCGAAAAGCTCCAGGTTTCAAGCAGTGAGATAGTTTTTGGAAACGGCTCCAATGAGATCATAGAGCTCTTGGCTCGCACGTTTCTTCAAGAGGGCGATGAGGTGATTATGCCATCTCCTTCGTTTCTGATGTATGAGATCATGGTGCAGGCTGCTGGAGCAAGACCTGTTAAGGTTTCTCTGAAAGACCTCGCGGTGGATTTGGAAAAAATGGCTGAACGTGTTTCTGGGGATACGCGGATGGTTTTTGTAAACAACCCTAACAACCCTACGGGAACAATCGTTTCAAGGGATGCCTTTGAGGCATTTCTGGACCGAATTTCTTCGGACGTGATTGTCGTAATGGATGAGGCGTATATTGAGTTTGTGCGAGCCGAGGTTTGTCCAAGAGGTCTTGATTACTTGGATTCAGAAAAAGCGGTGGTGACTCTGCGGACGTTCTCAAAAGCATATGGCCTAGCCGGACTTCGCATTGGCTACGGGGTGATGAAGAAGGATATTGCGGATTACATTAATCGAGTAAGGCAACCTTTTAATACCAATATGCTGGCGCAGGTTGGCGCTCTGGCGGCCCTGAACGACGATGCCTTTTTCGAAAGAACTATTAGAATGGTCCACGAGGAATTGGACTTTCTGTATGAACAAGTGAGTAAGATGGGACTTAGATATTTCCCTACCCAAGCGAACTTCTTTCTCATAGACCTTGAACAGGATGCCAATGAGGTCTTTGAGAGGTTGCTTTCGAGGGGGGTGATTGTCCGGGCTATGACCGCATATGGATACCCGAACTACATTCGTGTGAACGTGGGACTGCCTGAAGAAAACCAGCGTTTTGTCGAGGCCTTGAAAGAAGTGCTTTAGTGCTATTGATGAAACGTCTCTTGATAACAATTGACGGCCCAGCAGGCGCTGGCAAGACCACTGTGAGTCGAGAGGTGGCCCGGCATCTTGAGTATACCTATGTTGACACGGGCGCTTTGTACCGAGCCGTGGCCATGGCGGTTCTTTCCGAAGGGTGCAGAGCAGATGATGACGGGAAGGTGGCACAGATCTTGAGGGGGCTGACGCTGAGATTCGAAAAGAGCATAAGAGGGCCGAGATTGTGCATGAACGAGGTTGACGTCTCGGATCAGATACGAACTCAGGAGATCACCATGTTTGCGTCCGCCCTATCAGCAAGACGTGTTGTGAGGGACTACCTCCTGGGCGTTCAGCGGGAAATGGGCAAGAACGGTGGTGTTGTTTTTGAAGGACGGGACATGGGCACAGTGGTTTTTCCTGGGGCTGATATCAAGTTTTTTCTGGATGCAGACCCCGATGTCAGGGTATTGAGGCGTTACAGAGAATTGGTGACGATGGGTGCAGATACCAGCCTGGCTGAGGTTGCAGAGAGTATGAAAAAAAGGGATGATGATGATTCCAGCCGAGCCCTGGCGCCCTTAAG
>DAOUWN010000277.1 GCA_030667105.1 Deltaproteobacteria bacterium | reverse complement strand
TGGCAGTAAGGCGGCCACGATCATTCGATTTGCAGCTCCTTGCTATGATGAAAACAATTCACGGGCAGGGGTCTTGCTCCTTTCTGTTGACGCTCACCATCTTGCGAAGATATTCTCTCAATTCAATTCTCCGCAGTCACCAGAGTTTGCCCGCACGGTTAGTCCGGGGTCACGATATGGCTATTTTTTTGATAAGGCAGGATGGATTCTCTTTCACTCAGAAAAGACCACGGGGGCGTTCCAAGAGCTGCCTGCCGAGCCTGCCCTGGCCGAGATAAATGGAGCCATGGTCAAGAGAGGTGGTCTGGGATATGCTTTCAGGCCGGGCTCTGCAAATAAGAATTATTGGAAAATCCTTGAGCAAGTCCGTGGTGGAAGGCATGGATCGATTAAGATGATCGACCTGGGAGACTACGGCCGGCCATCGAGGAATCCTCACTGGAACGGCTATGCGCCTATTCGTTTCGGGGTTTCCTCAGACGGGAAACCTGTGGTCTTTGGCGGCGTTGTTCTTTGCGACAGAAGCAACCTTACGCTTTGGGCCGGATACAAGCAGATCGATGTGATGTTTCTCGTGACCGTGTCAACCACTGTTATCATCTCTATTCTGATCTTTGGGCTGAGCCGCATCATTACGAGGCCCATTCTCGATCTCGCGGCAGTCGTGAACCACATCCAGAAGACGGGAAAATTGCAGGAAATCACACTACCGCAATATGACGATGAGACAAGCGGCCTTCAACGGGCTATCAACAATATGATCATTACCTTGAAAAAACAGATGGAAGAGATCCGACTCAAAGACAAAAGGATCCAAAAGGAGAGTGAGAGGGAGACTGCCCGGCTGGGAGAAGAGGTGAATGCCCTGCGGAGACGCCTTGAGTCTCATGAGATTGAAGAGATAGTCGGATTTGGGCCGGTCATGGATTCCCTGAAAGCCAATATCCTGAGGGCCGCTTCAGTGGATGCCGATGTCCTGATCATCGGAGAAACCGGTAGCGGCAAGCAACTGACCGCAGAAGCAATTCACAAACACAGCAGTCGATCCCAAGGACCTTTTATTTCAATAAACTGCGGGGCCCTGGATGAAAACCTTCTTTTGGATACCCTCTTTGGCCACGTGAAGGGAGCCTTTACCGAAGCCAGGGTGGACCGCAAAGGCGCTTTTTTGTCGGCAGAAAGCGGAACCCTGTTTCTGGACGAGATCGGAACCGCCTCACCCAGGGTTCAGTTGGCGCTTTTAAGGGCAATTTCTATGCGAAAGATCAAGCGCCTGGGAAGCGACGCAGAGATTCACGTCAATGTCCGGCTCATTGCCGCAACCAATGTGGAGTTGAGCAAATTGATCAAACAAGGCCTTTTTCGGGAAGACCTCTACTATCGGCTGGAAGTCATAACCATCCACACCCCTGCCTTGAGGGATCACAAAGAGAACATCCCGGTGTTGGTAAAGGACTTCTTGAACCAGGCGGGCCGCCTCATGAACAAGGAAGACGTTGGCATCACCAAGGGCGCCCTGGAAAAGATGAAGAATTATCACTGGCCGGGCAATATCCGTGAACTAATGAATTGCGTAACCCGGGCCGTGGCCATGGTGGAGGGGAAACTCATACACGTGGACGACATAGAACTGGGGGGAGAGGAACCGGTTCGCTTTCCCGAAAAGACCGTGGCGGAGGATGGATCTCAAGCGGTCAGGCCGTCTGAGCCGCCGGCTCACGTGAGTGATGCAATAATCCCCCTTGACCTCAATACCCGTCAGAAAAAGGCCTTTCCGTTTATCCTCCAGAAAAGAGAAATCACACGCTCGGAATACCAGGACGTTGTTGGAAACAGCCTCCCATCCCGAACAGCTCTTTACGACCTAAGCGACCTGGTAAAAAGGGGTCTCCTGAAAAAGACCGGACGCGGCCCGGCTACGCGCTATTATCTCGCCAAATTGCCTGATTCTGCCGAATAAACGGGTGAGCTTGCGAGATAATATCGTGGCCGGCCATCATGTGGCAGGACTAATAACATCTCAACATCTGAATGAAAAAAATGCCTAAAGTGCCTAAAATGCGCTAAAATGCCTAAATTTGGAGATCTAATAACAGCCATCGCTCGAAATGACAGACTGAAAACGAAATGACCAAGTTGAAAATACTTCTTATGAATTCATCAAATACCAACTTGTTCTCTTCATTTTAGGCATTTTTGGCACTTTAGGCAATTTAGCGCATTTTGTTTCTACCCCGGACTCCTATCAACCGTCTTTCTGGCTTCTGCCCGGCGGAGTCGTTCGTCTCTGGCGGCTTTCCGTTCCTAGGCCCCATCGATCTTTTCCATCAGTTCCTCAATATCACACGGCTTCATAAGGTACTCGTGGGCTCCCAACCTCATTCCCTCCACGGCAGAATCAACCGAGGCGTGCCCGGTAAGCATGATCACCTCAGTTCCGGGACTGATTTTCTTGAGTTCCTGCAAGGTTTCTATGCCGTCCAATCCCGGCATTCTCACATCCAGTACGACCACATCATAAGGCTTGCTTCTGACCTCTTCGATGGCCTCCATTCCGCTGTGCACACCGACTACGTCCAGTTCCCTTTCGGCCAACCGTTTGGTCAAGGTCTTAACGAATCTCTCCTCGTCATCCACAAGCAATACCTTTGGTTTTGACATCTCTATTTCTCTCCTCTCTTCAGTTCCAAGGGAAGGTTGATGGTAAAAGTCGTCCCCTTGCCGACCTCGCTGGAAACAGTAATATCTCCTCCCAATTTTTCAATGATCCCGTGACATATGGAAAGCCCCAATCCGGTCCCCTTCCCCGCGGGCTTGGTTGTGAAGAACGGGTCAAAGACCTTGGTCAAGTTGTCTTTCGGTATGCCTGGCCCGGAATCACTGACTCTTATCTCAATCGAATCGCCATCACCTATCGCTGTTTCAATCCTTATTACCCCGCCCCTCTTAATTGCATCTCTGGCGTTGTTAATCAGATTCAAAAACACCTGCCGCAACTGGGAAGGATCACTGTAAATGAGAGGCAACCTGTCATGGTACTGTCTGGCGATTTCTATGTTGCTGAGTGTGGCCTCCCTCTCTGCCATGTGAATGACTTCTTCAACTAATTCGTTTATGTTCACATCTTTAATAACAGATTCCCTCTTCCGCGCAAAACTCAGCAGCTTGTGGGTGATCTCTTTACCTCGACCGGCCTGCTCGGAGATCTCCCGCAGAGAATCCCTGAAATCGTCCATTTCTTCCAGGCCTTTCAGGCTGTCC
>DAOUWN010000100.1 GCA_030667105.1 Deltaproteobacteria bacterium | reverse complement strand
TGTTGCTCAATGATGCTCAGGGTCGGAGACTGCCGGATCAGGTTGTAGCCGTCTATGACGATGTGGAGGGACATGGTGATAAAATCGCTTTGCGATTTTATGATGCCTTGAGGCGGGTGACCAGCCGATCCAGGTCATCATTGCCGTAAAACTCGATTTCGAGTCTTCCCCTTTTCCCGCCGCGCACAATGCGCACCTTGGTCCCAAGATGGCGGGTCAGGTCGTCTGCCATGCTCTCAAAATAAATATCTTCCGAAGTGACAGGCCTTGACTTCGATAATTTGCCATTGCCTGCCTTGAGTTTTCTTACCAGGGCCTCGGCAGCGCGAACGGAAAGGTTTTCCGAGACCATGCGTCGCCACGCCGTTTTCTGTTGAGCTGGAGTTTGAGCTCCCAAGAGCGCCCTTGCATGACCCATGGACAGGGTATTATTGATAATATCGGTCTGGATCGGCTTGGGAAGACTTCGAAGCCTCAAGAAATTGGCAACCGTAGAGCGATCCTGCCCCACACGTTTTGCCACTTTTTCCTGAGTCAAGCCAAATTCCTTCATGAGGCGGTGGTATGCCTCGGCCTTTTCCAATGGGTTGAGGTCTTCTCGCTGGATATTTTCCACCAGGGCCATCTCAAGCATTTCCGCTGAAGAGACGTCTTTGACAACCACGGGCACTTGCTTAAGGCCAGCCATACGAGAAGACCGCCACCGGCGTTCCCCCACAATCAATTCATAACCCGAGGAGGCCGACCGGACAACCAAAGGTTGGATTACACCTTTTGTTTTTATGGACTCGGCCAGACTTCTCAACTCTTCCTTGGTGAAGCTTCGCCTGGGTTGATACGGATTTGGCCGTATGGCGTCAATGTCGCAGTAGAAAAAGGCTGTAGGTTCAAAATCCGAGTCTCCTACGTCAGGTATAAGGGCGTCGAGTCCGCGCCCCAGCGCCTGTTTCTTAGGCATTCCGTGTCCCCTTACCATTCATTATTTCCTGCGCGAGTTCGAGATAGCTCTTGGCGCCCTGGGATGTAATATCATAAAGGAGAATAGGCTTGCCGAAGCTGGGGGCCTCTCCCAACCTAACATTCCTCGGGATTCGCGTCTTAAAGACCAGGTTCTTAAGATGCTTTTCGGCTTCTTCGGCGACCTGATGGGAAAGGTTGTTGCGCTTGTCAAACATGGTCAGAAGCACCCCTTCGACGCGGAGCCCGGGATTCAAGCGTCTCTTGATACGCTTGTATGTTCGTAAAAGCTGGCCCAGGCCCTCTAAGGCATAGAACTCGCACTGAAGCGGGATCAACAGGGTATGGGCTGCAGTCAGAGCGTTCACCGTAAGCAGGTTCAGTGAAGGGGGACAATCAATCAATACGTAAGCATAATCGTCCACAAGGGCCCCGAGAAGCTTCTTGAGGATTGTCTCGCGATTCTGCCTTCCAACCAACTCCACCTCAGCACCAATCAGGTAAGAGCTGGCCGGAATGATCCTCAGAAAGGCAAGTTCCGTGTCCAGGATAATGTCATTTGCGGGCGCTCTTTGGATCAGGCCGTTATAGAGGGTCCTGGAGAGCCCGGCCTTGTCTATACCAATGCCTGTTGTGGCATTTCCCTGGGGATCGCAGTCCACAAGCAGGGTCTTGCGCTCGGCAACGGCCAGGGAGGCAGCAAGGTTTACGGCCGTGGTGGTTTTGCCCACCCCCCCTTTTTGATTGGCAATGCAAATAATGCGGCTCACAGCAGTGTGGTAGTCTCTTTTTTTGACAGGATTAACAGGATAGACAGGATAATTTTCTTGATCCTGTTCATCCTGTCAAACATTCTTTTTATAGTAGACTCATATCCACCTTCCGGGACGTGGTCGGATTTTTTACCACAAAACCCCCTTTTTGGAAACCCATAACGCCTTCGGGAGTCAAAAAATGGACATGAGATGGCAAAGCGTTTTAATTACTTGATTGATTCGTGGTTCACTATTATCGTAAACTGATAAAAGGTTTTGCTGATATAGACTGTCATTTCGATCCCGCTATTAGCGGTTAGAAATCTTTCTGATGTAACGTGCCGAAAGCATAAGATTACTCCCTTTCAGCCGTCCGCCTGCGGGCCGTAGCCTTCGGGCTCTCCGCCATAGGCTCCGGCCCGCAGGCGGGCGGAGAGCTCGTAGCCAGCGCTACTATGGCGAAGTCGGCGCGGTCGAATGACAGATTTGCCTAATCCGACTTTTTGCGAATGTGTCAGAGTTGATTAACGAATCAAAGATAAGACGTAGCATGCGCGCCATCAAGACAGCTTTTTTTGCAATCCTGATCACGGGCTTTGTTGTATACCCTGTGCAGCGGGCTCACTCGGGTCTGTTCTCTCGGGCATCCATGACGACCGAAGAAGAGCGCGAGCTGGGCAAGGAATTCATGCTCTATGTCAAGAGGCGCTTTCCCCTCATTGAAGATCCGTCTATTGTCAATTATGTGAAGAAGCTAGGTCAACATATTGTAGCTCAGCATTCCTCTCCGCCATTTGAGTTTGATTTCTACGTGATCGACGAAGACGTTTACAATGCCTTTGCCGGTCCCGCAGGCCATGTATTGATTAACAGTGGCCTTATTGCCGCCATGGAAAGCGAAGAAGAACTGGCCGGTATTCTGGCCCACGAGATTGCCCATGTCTTGTGCCGGCACATCTCAAAACGGATAGAACAGTCCAAGAAGATCGGGTTCGTGACACTGGCAGGGGTCCTGGCAGGGATCTTTCTGGGTGGAAGCCCTGCAGCCACGGGCGCCATTACGAGCGGTTCGATTGCGGCGGGCCAGTCACTTGCACTCCAATACAGCCGGGAAGACGAGAGACAGGCCGATCAGGTTGGGCTCAAATACCTGACAAAGGCCGGATACGGTGGCGAAGGACTATTGAGGGTCTTGGAAAAAATCAGGGGGAAACAGTGGTTCGGATCCAAACAGATCCCTTCGTATTTGAGCACCCACCCTGCCGTTGAGGAAAGGATGGCCTATCTTGACACCTGGATACAGACCCATCCCGAATGGAGTAAGTCGGCCAGGTGGCAGGATTCAAGGGATTTCCAAAAAGTGCGTGCTAAGTTGATCGGCCTTTATGGTGATACGGACACAGCCCGGAATATCTTTGACGCTGCTTTGAGGAATGACCCGAAGGATGCCATTGCATATTACGGCAAGGGGTTGCTCCTTGATCGGGAAGGAAAAAAGGAAGAAGCAAAGCAGAGCCTCAAGAGAGCTGTCCGGTTGCTTCCTCTGGATGCAGATATTCTCCGGGACCTTGGCAGGGTCTATTTCCACATGGGAGACTATGGCAGCGCCTTGAAGCTCCTGAGAGGGGCGCTTGCGTTTAACTCCAAGGACCCTGAGGGGCGCTTTCTCTTAGGCCGGGCACAGATGAACACGGGCGATCTTCAAGGAGCTATCGAGACCTTTAAGGCGCTGCAGATGGAGTCGCCTGACTACCTGCCAGGGACGTATTATCTTGGGGAGACTTACGGAAAACTAGGCAACCTCCCGGAGGCACACTACTACCTGGGCATGTATTATAAGGAAAAAGGGCCGTCAAAGAATGCGAGGTTCCATCTCAAGCGCGCCCTGAAGATGTTTGCCAAAGATCCTCAAAGGCAACGGGCGATTGAAGAAGCGCTAAAGGATTTGCCCAAGCCCAAGAAATCAGAAGACAAGAGTAAAGGGGCCCGGGGGGGATTTTACACCGGAGGGTTAAGCGCCCGGTTGTAGTGGGAGAAGTGCATGGTAAAGGTACCCCGGCCTTGGGTGGCGGACCGCAGAGCCGTTGAATAGCCAAACATCCTGGACAATGGCACGGTGGCTCCTATGAGCTGCAACTCTCCCCTTGGCTTTAGGTCCTCGATTTTTCCTCCTCGGGCATTGATATCTCCTATCACCTCTCCCATGAACGCCTCTGGCATCAGGATCTCCACGGCCATTACGGGTTCTAGCAGATAGGAAATCCCCTTTTGAAGGCCTTCCTTGGAGGCCATGGATGCGGCAACCCTGTAGGCCAACTCACTGCTGGCAGATTCTTTGTACACGGCGCCTACCAGGGCCATTTCCACATCAACGACCGGATATCCCAGGACAACCCCGCTTTCCATGGATTCCATCAAGCCTTGTTCTATTGGCGGAATGAATTCTGCCGGCAACGATTCATCAGATATGCTGTTTACAAAGCGATTTCCCTTTCCGCGCTCGCGGGGAGAGAGCAAAATCGCCACCTGGCCGAAGTGATGGGCGCCTCCCACCTCTTTTTCAAAGGTGGCGCTCGCCTCGGCAGCCCGTTCGATGGTCTCTTTGTAGACAACCTGAGGTTTTCCCACGTTCACTTGAGTGTGGAACTCGCGCTTCAGGCGGTTCACCAGGATTTCAAGGTGAAGCTCACCCATACCCGAGATAATGGTTTGGCCTGTGTCATCATCGTACTTGACCCGGAAAGTGGGGTCTTCGGCTTCGAGCTTGGCAAGGGATTGTTCGATCTTTTCCTGGTCTCCATGGGTCTTCGGCTCCACGGCCACGGAAATCACGGGCTCGTAGGCCTCAATCGGCTCGAGGATAATCGGATTTAACGGATCGCAAATCGTGTCGCCGGTTCCGGATGCCTTGAGCCCGATGATCCCCACAATATTTCCGGCCCGTACCTCATTGATACGCTGCCGTTTGTTTGCATGCATGGCAAGGATTCGTGCAATCTTCTCCTTTTTGTTCTTCGCAGGATTTATGACCTCGTCCCCTGCAAGGAGTCGCCCTGAATAGATACGCACGTAGCTCAGTTTGCGTCCCTCCTCCATCATTACCTTGAACACCAGAGCGACCATGGGGGCGCGGTCAGAGGGAGGAGACTGCTTCATCTGGCCCGTGTGAGGGTCCACGCCTTCAACCGGAGGGGCGTCTATGGGGCTTGGCAGAAAGTCAACAATCCCGTCAAGAAGGGGTTGAATACCCCTGTTCCTGAGGGCTGCGCCACAAAACACAGGGACCAGCTTCAAGCCAATGGTCGCCTTGCGAATACTTGACACGAGTGTCTCGGTCGCCAGAGGGGCATCGGCAAGATAAGCCTCCATGATCTCGTCATCAAACTCTGCCACGGTTTCCAGGAGCTTCTCACGGTATTCGTCGGCAGTCTCCCTCAGGTCTTCGGGGATCTCAGAGACAGTGAAGACAGCCCCCAGGGTTTCCTTTTCCCAGATGACCTGCTTCATATTCAGAAGGTCGATAACCCCTTGAAAGGAGTCTTCGCTTCCCACCGGTATTTCCATGAGGAGCGGGTTTGCGCCCAAACGGTCACGCATCATCTGAACCGTTCCAAGGAAATCAGCCCCTACCCGGTCAAGCTTGTTCACAAAAGCGATTTTTGGCACATGGTACTTGTCCGCCTGATGCCACACAGTCTCTGATTGAGGTTCCACGCCGCCGACTGCGCAGAATATCCCGATTGCCCCATCCAGAATCCTGAGAGACCGCTCCACCTCGATGGTGAAATCCACGTGGCCCGGGGTGTCGATAATATGGATCTCGGCGTCTTTCCAGTGGCAGGTCGTCACCGCCGAGGTAATGGTTATTCCACGTTCTTGCTCGTCCGGCATCCAGTCCATGACCGCCTCACCATCGTGGACCTCACCCATCTTATATGAGCGGCCTGTGTAGTATAAAACGCGCTCTGTGACGGTGGTCTTGCCTGCGTCAATATGGGCAATGATGCCGATATTGCGTATCTTCTCAGTGGGCACTGTTTTTTCCATAGACCTACTTCACCATCAGCAAGTTGGGCCGAAAAGGGAACCGGATATCTATATGACCGGCCAATGTTTTGGCCTCTCGGCCCTCTATGAGGATCTTTACGGCCTTTATCTCAGGTATATTGAGTGAGAGCGTATTTACAACAGAAAAAATTGTCAGCAATTCGGACAAGCTCCCCCCGGGATGCTTTTCACTGATCACTCTGCTAAAATCGACATAAGCAGTGCCACCGTCAGTAACGTGAAGGGCCAAGAGCTTTGTTTCCGCCGGAAGTGTCGGAGTCAAGGCGGCCTTTGGACCGTCAATGAGGGCGCTGACCATCACCGTGGCACGCTCAACCACGTTATCAGGCAACGCAAGGATGCGATTTTCAGCCGCAAGAGAGCTGTTATCAACATCAGAAAAGTAGAGGTGAGCCTTTACCCTGGTTGGTTCCAGCCGAAACCTGCGGGGGCCTGCTTCAGAGTCTTCCTCTACTCCCGGCGCTTGTGGGGCCAGATATCGATAGGCCAGGAATCCGGCCGCGCCGATGAAAAGAGCGAGGGCCGCTATTATGATCAATCGTCGAGTCGTCATGTTAGTGGGTGACGGAAAAGGTCAAGGATATTTACGCATTCATGGCGTGTATGTCAAGGAAAGGCATCCTCTACCCTCCAATCCGCTCCAGTCTTGCCACACATTCAATGTGATAGGTGTGCGGGAACATGTCGACTGGCTGGACCTCCATCACGTGATAATCTGCTTTTAGCATGGCAAGGTCTCTGGCAAGGGTGGCCGGATTGCAGGAAACATAAACGACCCTGCCTGGCGCCATGGCGCAAACAGCCTTGACCACATCCGGGTGCATGCCTGCCCTTGGTGGGTCCACGATCATCACATCAGGCTTGTCTTCAATGTGCTTAAGTCCTGCCTTGATGTCTCCACAGATGAACTTGCAATTGTCGACCTTGTTTTTCTCGCAGTTTTTTTTGGCGTCACCTACGGCGGTCTCTGAGATCTCAATGCCAATGATCTCTGAGGCTCTGTCAGCAAGAAATATGGGGATGGTCCCTGTTCCACTGTAAAGATCCACTACTGTTTCAATTCCGGTAAGGCCTGCATAATCCTTTACTATGCCATACAGAGACTCTGCGCCGGCAGTGTTTGTTTGAAAGAAAGAATTGGCTGAAATCTCAAATTCGAACCCCCCAATCCGATCCTTTATAAAAGGCTCTCCTGCAAGGAGTATTTCGTGCTCCCCCACTGCAATTGAGGCTCGCCTTGTATTGACGTTGTGAACGACCGAGGTGATGTTCTTATGCTTTTCGTAAAGGAGGTTGGCCATGGGCTGCACCCAGGGGGTTTGCTCTTGTGAAGTAACGACGTTAACCATCCAGGTGTCATAACTTGAGGAATGCCGGAGCATCAAGAAGCGCCAGAATCCTTCATGGGATCTTAGCCCGTAGGGCGGTATGCCGCTTTCTTTCACATGGCGTTTCACCTCTCCGAGTATTTCATTGCCCATGCTTGGCTGGAGCA
>DAOUWN010000116.1 GCA_030667105.1 Deltaproteobacteria bacterium | reverse complement strand
TCTCTAACTATTTCTCTATCCCTTCTCAATTGATTTCCTAGAGCGTTTGGATCAACGCATGTCGCAAAGGTCCTTTCTCTAACTTGGAGTTAAGACTCATGGCGCCTGGATGGACGATGACCTTGGGCTCGCCCCTGAAATGTGGCGCCAGAATTCGTGTCAGGCCTATTGTCTTTTGTGCCAGGTCTACAGACCTGGCCCGTGTCTTTTCATTACCGCTGCACAGGTCAAAGAGCTGATCGCCCAAGTACTCCGGAGCATGGACAATCAATTCTTGATGGTGTAAACCGTTGCCTACAAAACCCAGCTCAAAATCCCTTTCCGCCAAGTGAAACTCGATCACTTTGGGCCCGTAAGCAACCATCCCGCCTACATCGGTAAACCGGGCGATGAGGCCCCAGCGGCTCTTCAAAGAGTTGCAAAAATCCACCTTGCAGTAGCCTTCTACGTCTTGCTCCAGAAAAAAATCACCCTTTTTCAGATCCCTATGAACGACCTTGCCAACAAGTTCATCCATACTGCTCGGCGAAAGACCCTTCCCTGGCCCCTGGACTTTAATCATTTCTCGGGTGATGCAACTCCCTGCCCGGACCTCACGGTCAGCTATCAGGCTTTTGCCAAACAATTCACGATTCAGGATTTCTCCACGCAACAAAAACCGCTTGCTCTTACCCATGGCCTGATCGGCCACGCGAATATCGCGCACCAGACGCCTCAACTCATAAGGTTCAAGGCTAATCTTATGGTCAGGGCCACGCATTTTCTTGTCCACGGTGATGTGTTTTTCAATAATGCAGGCCCCCATGGATGCCGCTACAAGAGGGATGACGATACCCACATCGTGACCAGAGTATCCCACGGGGCACCCAAACTGTCTCAGCCGATTGATCATTCTGAGATTGACCTCACGTGGCCACACCGGATAGACACTGCGACAATGGAGCAGCGCAAACGGCACTTTTTTTTCTTGTAGAAGTCTTACAGCCTTCTCGATTTCTTCCCAATGGGACATCCCGGTTGAAACCAGCATGGGTTTATCCTTCCCAGCCACATATTCCAGCAATTCCAAATTGGTGAGGTCAGCAGAAGCGATCTTAATGGCCTTGACTCCCAGCGCCATTAAAAAATCGACACTGTGAAGATCAAAAGGGGTGCAGAGAAACTCAATCTCCTTGTCTTTGCAGTAATCTCTGAGTTCAACAAAGCCCTCTTCCCTGAGTTCCACCTCCTTCAGAATGGGAATCATGTACTGAAAATTCTGTTCGTACTTCAGGGTGTCATTAAGCACATCTTCTGGATAAAGACTTGGAAGGTGTCGTTTTTGAAACTTCACTGCGTCCACCTTGGCGTCCACAGCCACATCTATGAGTTCCTTGGCCAGACCCACGTCACCATTGTGGTTAATGCCTATCTCGGCGATGATATAAGTGGGTTGATCAGGACCGATCACACGATTGCCGATTTGAATGGTTTCCATTTCGCTTTTTGTTTTTCTAGTCTCGACAGGATTTTCAGGATCTTCCGGATTTTTCTAATTACAGTCAGCTCAACCCAGCGATACGAACAGCGAATTCATCCCTGCGTGCAGATCCATATCGTTGACTGAGTTGTTCTCGCCAGTATTGGAGCAGATCGAAGAGGCTCTGTCTAAATGGGATCTGAGGTCGCCATCCCGTTTCTTCCATGAATCTCGAGCTGTCACTGACCATGACAGCAACGTCTGATGGACGTTTCCGTGCAGGGTCCTCTTTCACATGGATAATTACTTTGCTCATACTGAGGAGGAGATCCAAGACCTGCTTCACACTGTGAGCCTTGCCAGAGCCGATGTTGTAAACGCTTCCGGCGGCGCAGCGCTCAAGGGCAATAACATAAGCTCTCACCACATCGCGTATGTCGGTGAAATCACGCTTTGCCTCCAGGTTCCCGACTCGAATGACCGACTTTGTCTTGCCCATCTCAATTTCCACGATCTGCCTGGCAAAACTGGACGTGACAAAGACTTCTCCGCGTCTTGGGCCGGTGTGATTGAACGCCCTTGTCCTCACAACATGGAGGCCAAAACTCTTGCAGTACTGATAGGCCAGGGCATCCTGAGCAACTTTGCTTACCCCATACGGACTCAGGGGCCTGAGCTGGTTGGTTTCCTTGACAGGCAGTTCATGTTCATGGACCAAACCGTACTCTTCTGAACTGCCTGCAACATGAATGCGTGTATCCGCCAGGTCCAGTTCTCTGACAGCCTCAAAGATATTCAGTTGTGCAGTGATGTTGTTGACCAGAGTCTCACGCGGGGAATTCCAACTGGCGATCACATTGCTCTGTGATGCAAGATGATAAATCCTTTGGGGCCGGATCTCCTGCAACAACCGGAGCACGGCATGGGGGTCTCGGAGTTCACATTCGTGCAAATGAACGTCTCTTTCAAAGGAGGCAATGTTCTCCTTATTGCTTCGCCACCTCAGAGCCCCATGAATTTCCCAAGCGCCTTGACCTAATAGATGTTCTGCCAGATGGCTTCCGGCCATCCCGGTAATCCCGGTGATCAGAACCTTCATCAGATCTCCTACAAGTCCGAAAGTTTTACTACTTCGAGTCGTTCTCCCACGACCTGTCGAATGAAATCGTGGATTTCCTCCTGCTTGGCAAAGGAAGTGATTACAACTGCGTCTGCGGCAATCTGGCTTAACCTCTCTGGATTCTCAACCGTAAATCCATTAAAAGCCTTGCCCTGTTTGGCAAAATCACTATCCACCACGGCGGTAACGGTGAGCGGGGTTTCCTTTATGGCTGCGAGAACAACTTCGGCTGTTTCTGCAGCCCCGAACAAGGCTACAGTGCGGATACCTTCCTCGTACATACCCTGCAGTCTCTTCGCGAGCTCCCGCTTGGCGCCACCATAAAGCTGAATGATCTCAGTGGAATATGAAAGCAACAATGAGGTCAGCACGTCTCGTCCGGAAGACGTCAGATGATACGTCCGGGTTCGGTTCGTATTGCCGCTCACCCTGATGAGCCCTTCTTCCTGCAGCTCCTTGACGTAGTTATTGACCATAGAACTGCTAAGATGTGTAATCCGCGCCATCTTGTGTTGACTTATCTGGGAACAATCATGGATGGCCAAAAGCACAGATAGGCGTCGAAATCTCTTGGTCGGTGTCAGAAACTCTGAGTTGAACGGCTGAATCATCTCAATTGCCCCCCTAGGGCTTGCGCAAGCCCTTAGCACTCCTGAATCCACAAGTCAACATTCATTCACTGACTGGACGGTCAAGCAATAATCGAGCCAAAATAGCACGGTGTGTTACAAGGCGAGCCATCTCCTGATGTTTATTGTTGGGATGAGAGGAAGTCCCCCTTTTGTTAAACGGCGTTTAGTGGAATTTTTCGGGTAACCGCACAGGTCCAAAACTTTAGTCAATCGCGGAAGAATTTGCCGGCGCGCCAGGATCGATAAACTCGGAAAACGCCATCAAATGGGGGGACTTGGCAAAAGGCAACATATCCTGATCATCTTGTAAATCCTGTCTGATTCATTTTAGCGTCCGATAAGAGAACGAAACTTTCCGATGGTCGCACCGTAGTCGGAGCTCCCAAAGATGGCCGAGCCTGCCACAAATACATCGGCCCCTGCCTCTGACACAGACTGAATGACATCCTGGTTTACGCCGCCGTCAACCTCGATGAGGACGTTCGGGTTCTTTGAATCGATAATGGATCTGAGGTCTCTTATCTTCTGAATGGCCTGTGGAATGAACTTCTGGCCCCCGAAACCCGGGTTTACACTCATGACGAGAACGAGGTCAACATCCTCCAAAACCCATTCTATCTTTGAAAGGGGGGTCGCCGGATTCAGCGACACTCCGGCCTTGACACCCAGGTTCTTGATGGCCTGAACTGTCCCATGTAGATGGTAACAAGCTTCTGCATGAACCGTCAGATAGGCGCTCCCTGCTTTGGCAAACACTTCAAGATACTTGTCCGGATTTTCGATCATAAGGTGCACATCCATAGGGAGCTCGGTCACCCTACTAACCGCTTCCACAACCAGCGGCCCGATAGTTATATTGGGGACAAAATGGCCGTCCATGACATCCACATGGATCCAATCTGCCCCGGCAGCCTCTACCGCCTTGACCTCGTCGCCGAGTCTTGAAAAATCTGCAGACAATATGGATGGCGCTAGTAGTTTCATATTACTCCTTTCACTTTCGTCTATCACCAGGGCTCTCCTATTTCAACCCCTGGGAAGGAAGGCAGCTTGGCCTCCGTTGCAAAGCAATGTCTCAAGCTAAGTTCCCCATCCTCGTACAGGAAAAAAGTGGTTCCACGATGTTTCGGGAGGAGTATCCAGATCTCTTCTCCCGGATTCCCGAACACCTCATATAGATCGTAAAGCATGCCAAAGGCATTGATGCGAAGCCGGATGTGCTTCTTCAAAAAACCATGAGATACATGATGACGAAAAAGGTAGAGTCCCTTGTCACGAAGAAGAACCTTTTCTTCCCTGTTGACTGTCAGATTCACCAGGCGTCCGGAAACAACCGGGAATCCGGATCGAGGGTCTTGCTCCACCACGACGTCCTTGGGCATGTCATCTCTTTGAACATAGCGTATTCGGCCCAGGTTGAGTTGAGAACGCTCTAAAATAAGAATGGCATCCTCCGGGGCCAGTCCGTCCAAATAGGGCATCTTGAATCTAACCGGCCGCCTGCCAAGGCCGATCAGTAAGTCAATGGCATCCCCCCGCTTCACTACCTCGCCAGGAGCCGGAACCTGGCTTATGACCTCTCCGCTTACAGCCCCTTTGCTGTAAGTTTTTGACACAACACCTTTTACGAGCCCGTTATCTTCCATGACAATATTCTCCTCGCGCACACCCACTCCCACAAGATTGGGCACAATCACAGTCTCTGGCCCCTTAGACACGATTATCCTTATATCACGGTCTTTCTTAACCTCAGCGCCGGGCCCAGGCTCCTGACCTGCCACATGGTTCTTTGGGATATCGGCTCTGTATTCATAGCCCCTAACCTTGGTATTGAGTCCCAGATCTGTAAGGAGCTCCAGGGCATACACAACATCTTTTCCCACCAGGTCAGGCACGACCACGACATCTTCGCTCCTGATAATGAGCCGTAACGTAAGATATCCGGTGATCCCGACAAGTGTGACAAAAAGACAGGACAACACGCCTATCTTAAAGAGCGGCTTCACGGCGCAACCTTTCTCAGGCGAACGGCAAAGAACCCGTCCATGTCGTGCTCATGTGGTAGGGTTCTGAAAATACCTGACCTGTCAACAAAAGGTCCGCAAATCTCGTCAGGTCCGGCAGATAGATCATCTATAGCAAAATCGCTGCGGCTTTTCAAAAAATCTTCTAATACTTTCTCCCCTTCTTCGGGCTCAAAACTACAGACACAGTAAACCAAAAGCCCCCCTTTTTTTACTAATCGAGCCAGACCGGCCAATAAACGTTGCTGTTTGCTTTGAAGTCTGGCGAGATCCTTTGCCTGTTTTTTCCATTTGATGTCAGGGTTTCTCCGAATGACGCCAATACCAGAACAGGGTGCATCAAGCAATATTCGGTCAAAGGTTTCAGCGAGCTTCTCAGGAATAGACGCTGCAAGGTCATGGCGTAATGTTGTAACTGAAGAAATGTCAAGCCTTGTCATGAAGGCTTTCAGTTCGGACAACTTGCGGGACTGGTAATCCACGGCCGTTATCTTTCCACCATCCTTCATAAGCTGGGCAATGTGTCCGGTCTTGCCGCCAAGGCCCGCACAGGCATCCAAAATCATCTCTCCAGGTTTTGGTTCAAGCAGGTAGCTTATGAGTTGCGCGGCCTCGTCCTGAACCTGAAACCAGCCTTTCTGAAACGCCGGCATTTCACGGATTGACTGTCGCAGACCTCTGAGGATGAGCCCTTCAGGAGCAAACCTGGTCTGGCTGATCTTGTTCACATGGGCGCTGAGAGACTCGCCCAGCCTTTCCCGAGAGACCTTTAGAGTATTGGCGCGCACCGTCACAGGAGGGATCTCATTGTTCGCCTTGCAAAGCCTCTTAGCATCTTCAACGCCCATACGCTTCACCCACCTTTTGACCATCCAGGCAGGGTGGGATTCCTGAATGGCAATGGCGGCAACCGGGTCATCGTTATAATCCGGCAGAGGGATCTCATTTTTCCTCTGCGCGGCGGATCGAAGTATGGCATTGACAAACCCCACCACCCAACTTGGCGCCCTCCCTTTTGCCAGTTCAACAGAATCGTTAACTGCGGCTGAAACAGGAACCCGGGAAAGGAACAAGATTTGATATAGCCCCAGGCGAACGATGTTCAGGACCAGTGGGTCTATCTTGTGAAAGGGACTTCTTGAAAGGTGTTGAATCACCCAATCAAGGCGACTGCGCCACCGGAGGACCCCGCACACCAGTTGGGTGACCAAGGCACGGTCGCGCTGAATCAGTTGAGGCTTCTGTTCAAAGGCCCGGGTGAGCAGATGATCCAGAGTAACGTTCGAGTCGTTGATGGCGCCTAAAACCGAAAGGGCAATCTGCCGTGCAATGGCTGCCATAGCCTGGCTACCCCAAGATTGTGCCAGGCGGCACAAGGCAGCCCCTCAAGAATTCCTCAACATCAAGCCGCTTTCCGGATTCAAGCTGAACCTCTTTCAAAGCCAGCCCCCCTCGGCCCGTTGCCACGCCAAGATCCCCTGGAAAGCCGTCTAGCACGGTTCCTGGCTTTTCCCGAGGCCCCTTCTGGAGATTCTTTGCCTTGAATATCTTGAGCCTCTTGCCAAAAAGGAAGGTAAAAGCCCCTGGCCACGGATTCATC
>DAOUWN010000036.1 GCA_030667105.1 Deltaproteobacteria bacterium | reverse complement strand
ATTTTGAGCATTTGAATTTTGATATTGTTTCGGATTTCGATATTCGATATTCGGATTTTGACAGCCGTTATGATGCTCCGGCAACATGTCAAATTGCCAGAATCGAGTACAGAACTTCTAAGACATTGCACTACGAGTGCTATCACTGAATAATGTTTTTCTGTAAAACTATATTACACTAAAGCCTGTATCATGTGGAATAACAAGAACATACACCAACTGACCTTTGAAGACAAGGAAATCATACTCGTAGGCACGGCCCACGTATCAAGGCAAAGCGCAGAGTTGGTTACCAGAGTGATCGAGGCGGAAAACCCGGAAACGGTCTGCATTGAACTCTGCGAGTCAAGATACCAGTCCATGACACAAAAAGACCGATGGCAAAACATGGATCTTCTCAAGGTGATTAAGGAGAAAAAGGCCTTTCTTCTCCTGTCAAATCTCATGCTCGCATCGTTTCAGAAAAGGATCGGTCAGAAGCTGGGAATCAAGCCTGGTGAGGAGATGATGAAGGCCATTGAAGCTGCCGAAAAAGCTGGCGCCCGAATACACTTGGCAGACAGGGACATACGCACCACACTGTCGAGAACGTGGCGTCTCATGGGCGTTTGGACGAAGATCAAATTGTTGGGTCACCTTGTTATTTCCGTTGGGGAAGTGGACAAGATCAAAGAGGAGGACGTCGAGAAGATGAAGAACATGGACGTCCTTGAGACGCTACTTTCTGAAATCGGGGAAGCGCTTCCTGAACTGCGGCGCATCTTGATAGACGAGAGGGATCAGTATCTTGCCTATAAAACCAGGACCGCACCAGGAAGAAAGATAGTGTCCGTGGTAGGCGCCGGACACGTTCCTGGCATGAAAAGGTATTGGGAAAAGCAAATAGATATGGACGTGCTGGACGAAATGCCACCAAAGGCCAGGCTGACCGCTTTTTTGAAGTGGGGCATCCCCGCCGGCATACTTGGGTTGATTATGTGGGGCTTTTTTGCCGCAGGAACTGTCGCCGGAACCGATATGATCAAGTCCTGGGTCATGGCCAATGGTCTGCTGGCAGGTCTCGGCGCAGGGATGGCATTGGCCCATCCAGTGACCGTCCTGTCAGCGATTGCCGCCGCTCCCCTGACATCGCTTAATCCCATGATTGCCGCCGGCTGGGTTGCCGGACTGGTGGAAGTAGTGTTGGGAAAACCAAAAGTCAGGGATTTCGAGGGCCTTACAGAAGACATTTTGTCCGTGAAGGGATTTTGGAAAAACAAGATCACACGGGTTTTGCTCGTCGTGGTATTTACGAATATGGGCAGTGCCCTGGGGACATTCGTGGCCATACCTTTGATGGTAAAGGCCTTTGCATGATTCACATCACACGTACCATAGCAATTGACGAGAGCGAAATCCAAGAGGATTTCATCCGCGCCTCCGGACCGGGTGGGCAGAATGTCAATAAGGTGGCCACTGCCGTGCAGCTCCGCTTCGACGTGGGCAACTCGCGGTCCTTGCCGGATGACGTTCGCAATCGCCTGATGCGTCTCGCCGGCAGGCGGATTACCGAAAGAGGGGTGCTGATTATCGATGCCCGGCGGTTTCGCAAACGGGAACGGAATCGTCAGGACGCGATCGACCGGCTGGTCCTATTGATCCGCAAGGCGGCTGAAAAGCCCAAACGCCGCCGCCAAACGAGGCTGACGCCGGCATCAAAGAGGTGCCGGTTGGAGGCAAAACGTCACCGCAGTGAGGCCAAGCGTACGCGACGGTCCGTTTCTTATCTTGAGGATTAGTTCTGTTTTGCGAGACCATTCCTTCACATGTTTGGCAATTTCATCTACTTCATTCTAGTCCTCCTCATTTACACCACCTATTACCCCCCTGAGGAGCCTTATTTCGGACCGTTTGAAACCCTGGTTGCCTTTTTGGCTCTCCTGGCCTTATTTGTAGCGGCCACGCGGGCTGCCTTTGGCACCCTTTCAAGAAAGATCGATCTCCTGGGTTCCTCTGGCCTGCACGGCCGGTTCGACCGGCTGTTTAATCGACAGGCCATCATGGCCATTGTAATTTTCTCTATAAATATCTACGTGTTAAACCTGAAGCACTTCGCCAGGGCCATACCGGTCCTTTCGGCTTCGCCAGCCCTGACAGCCCTTTTGTTTATTGTGCTTTTTGTCGCCTACCTCGCGATCATCTGGGCTATTGCCCACAGGCCTTATCAACGCCTGTTTGGAACCAATATCTCAAGGCGGTCCTATGTGCTCTCCAACATTTGGTTTCACTTTCCGGTGATCTTGCCCTGGCTCCTGATCTCAGCAGGCGTAGATATCATCAATCTCCTTCCTTTTGACACCCCAAGGCGACTGCTGGCCAAACCAGAGGGACAGCTCATTTTCTTTTCATGTTTCCTGGCGGCCCTGATCATTGTGGCGCCTTCTTTGATTAAGTTCTTCTGGCAATGTCGCCCACTCCAACCGGGTCCGAAACGCAAACTGATCGAAGCCATGTGCGAGAAGGCCAAGCTGGGATACAACAATATTTTAAGGTGGCCTATCTTTCAGGGGAGGCTTCTGACAGCCGGAGTCATGGGGCTCGTGAAGAGATTTCGTTATATCCTCGTGACCGAAGGCCTTCTGCAGATCCTAGATGATGATGAAATCAACGCCGTCATGGCCCATGAGATCGGGCACGTCAAGAAAAGGCATCTTGTCCTTTATGTCGTATTCTTTCTGGGTTTTATCGTTCTTTCATACGCTGTGTTTGACCTTATTCTTTATGCTATCCTTTACGGCAATCTGGCATTTCCCATTATGCGCGGCCAGGGGGGCGAACTACCCACTCTCACATCAATTCTTTTCACAGTGGCCATGGCCGCCACGCTTCTGATTTACTTCCGCTATGTTTTTGGTTATTTCATGCGTAATTGTGAACGACAGGCAGATCTTTACGCATTTACTCTTCTGGGGACAGGCCGGGGGCTTGTTTCGTCCCTCGAAA
The DNA here is from genome assembly GCA_030667105.1 of Deltaproteobacteria bacterium. The sequence goes on along the minus strand of DAOUWN010000036.1, from coordinate 8,527 downwards.
AGATCGCTGCCTATAGCGGCCAAGCTCACGACAGGCCAAGCTGGCATCATTTCAGTATTCGCCAGCGGATCGATTTTTTGAACAAATGCGAGATGGACAGGCGCTGGATAGTCCGCCACGACCGGAAACTGCGAAGGAGTATCGCGGTATTCGTGGCCGGGCTTTTGTTCACGGGTCACTTCGGGTATGCTATCAATTTTGGTGAGATGGGTAAAACCTTAAACAGCCACTTCCTTGAAAAAGTCCTGGTCAAGGAAATCAGGCGAAATCCGACGAATTCCAACCTCCACTACATGCTTGCTTCCATTTATTACCAAGACAAGGCCTATGGTCAGGCCATAATGGCCTATGAAAAATCAATTGAGCTGGCGCCCCAGCATGCGGAAGCCCTAAACAACCTGGCCTGGATCTACGCAACGTGTGACCGGAGCCAGTACCGAGATCCCAAGAAGGCCCTTGGCTATGCAGAACAAGCTGCGGCCCTTGATCCAGCGCCGCATATCCTGGATACCCTGGCCGAAAGCTATCATGTCAACGGACTGCATCAAAAAGCGATCGGAACTATCAAACAGGCCCTTGCCAGGGGCCCCAAAGAGAGGGACTATTATGAGAGCCAGCTCAGAAAGTTTGAGAAAGCAAGCATTGAGGATTGAGGAATTGGGAAACTGGGGGATTGAGGAATTCGTAATTCCTAAATTCGGATTTCGTAATCCTACTTAATACAGACCTTCCTCACCTGCAACAAATCCGTGTGTCCAGCAAAGATCTTCTCAATGCCGTCCTGTTTCAGGGTGGTCATTCTGTCCTTGATGGCCTGACCCCGGATCGTTTCCATGGTTGCTTTTTCCTGAATCAGTTTTTTCATCTCGTCAGTTCCCGTCAAGAGCTCATGAATACCCATGCGGCCCTGATATCCTGAATTGTTACACTCTGGGCAGCCTGTGGGCTTGTGGAGAGACAGATCGTCGGAATAGGGTATGTTCAGTGCCTCAAATGCTTCAGGCCCATACTCGCGTACCAGTTCGTCATATTCTTCTCGGGAAGGATTATACGGCTTCTTGCACTTCTTGCAAAGGGTGCGAACGAGTCGCTGGGCCATGATCCCCAGTATGGCATCAGCAAAATTAAAGGGATCCATTCCCATGTCCAGCAGTCGCGTGATGCTTTCGGGGGCGCTGTTCGTATGGAGGGTGGAAAAGACAAGGTGCCCAGTAAGGGACGCCTCAATACCGATGTGGGTAGTTTCTTTGTCCCGCATCTCTCCTACCATGATCACATCCGGGTCGGCCCTCAGGAATGCGCGCATGGCTGCGGCAAAATCAAAACCTATCTTGTGGTGGGTCTGAACCTGGCGCAGACCCACCTGGGTGATCTCCACAGGGTCTTCTGCAGTCCATATCTTGATGTCCGGCTTGTTGATGTATCCAAGGGCAGAATGAAGCGTTGTCGTTTTGCCGGAGCCTGTCGGGCCGCACACAAAGACAAGACCATAAGGTTGAACAATCAGGCTTACGAAATTCTCATAGTTCTTTTGGGAAAATCCTATCTTGTTCAGGGGCAAGGGGTCGCCACTATGGAGAATACGCATCACCACGTCTTCCAGGCCGCCTGCCGTTGGCACAGTGGCCACGCGAAGCTCGATGTTTTTTCCCCCGTACTTCTTGAATTTTATCTTGCCGTCCTGGGGCTTGCGGCGTTCGGCAATATCCAGATCCGACATGATCTTGATGCGGGAAACAAGGGCTTTTCGGTAGCTGTAGGGCACGGTCTGGTAAAGCTGGCAAACACCGTCGGTCCTGAATCGAATCTCGGTATTCTTTTTTCCAGGATAGGGTTCTACATGAATGTCAGAGACATTCCGAGCATATGCATCCAGGATGATCTTGTTGACCAACTGGACTACGGCGCTGTCCTCATCAGTTACTCCCTTTGAGGCTTCCTCAATCTCTTCTTCCTCAACCGCTAACTGGCCGAGGATCTCGTCATTGTCTCTTTGTTCAGCTTCCTGTTGAAAAAAAAGGTTGATGAAACTGAGGATGTCTTCTTTAAGAGCTACGTGAAATGCCAGCGGCTGGCCTGCAAACAGGGGCTTTATCATGTCGAGCTTTTGCAGGTGAAAAGGATTGTCAATAGCGACGATGATCTTGTCATCATCTTTTCCAATGGGTACCCAGTAGTTTCTTTTCATAAACGAGACTTTGAGTCCTGTTAGAATCTCGCCAGGAATGGGCAGTGTCTCGCTGTACTCCACAAACGGTGTCCTGTAGTACTGGCTCAGGGCTTTGCCGATCTCCTTCTTGGAGATCTTATAGGTCTGTAACAGAATGGACTCAACATCCTTCCTGGTCTGGCGAGCATCTGAAATCGCCTTGTCCAGTTCCTTTTGAGCCAACAGCCCATTTTCCACGAGATAATCGAACTTGCCCGGACGCGCTTTTGCCATCCTTTTTTGATTGTAGATGGCGATCCCAAGTATTTTGGCTAGCTCCCGGACTCCTGCTTCGTGCCGTTCGGTAAAGGCCATACCGTCTTTGTGGTTGATGATCTGAATGGCCCCGAGAAGGTATTTTTGAAAGCTGATGGGGGCGGCCAGGACCTGTCGGGTTTGAAATCCGCTCTTTTCGTCCCAGCTTTCATCAAAGGAAAGGTTCGGATCAATAGACGAGAGTTCGCTTCTATTGTGCGCGTTTTTGATGTTTACCAACTCGCCTTTATGAGCTACGTACCCGGCACGACTGGTGGTGGATATAGGTATCCGGATATCGCTGATCTCATCTCCGGATTTTACCCTTGAAACCAGCTCTTTCTTGATCCCGTCCACCACATATACGGTGAGTCGTTCGGCATCAAACAGTTCGGTTACATCTTCCTTTAGATCTATGAGGATTTCATCAATATTGCTTGCGGCATGGACATGGTTGGTGATCTCCAAAAGCCTTTCACGGTATTCTACTTCCTGCTTCAGGCCGGACCCATGCTCTGTCCCATTGGCAGAGCCCTGTTTTTTGGACATTTTCAACACAACCATGGAAACCTAAACCTCCGTGAAAAACCGCACATGGTGGGACCTACTTCTCAGGGGGAGACTCCTTTGGCTTGGACAGATAGAGTCCATATAGTTTCTTGATCCCTCCCACAATTAGAAATGCGCCGATGAAATACCGGACAAAACTCAAAAAGCCAGACGGAGGTGCCTGGTGAAAGGCGTAAGGCATCTTAAGGCAAAGAAGTACGCCCATTGCCGTCAAAAGGACGGCCCAGACAGTCTGGACCGCGCTGCGCTGGTCAAGGGCCATGATGAGGATACCTGTCTGGCAAGGGAACAATATGACTTCTGCCTCTCATAAACAAATTCAGTCTACGATAGACAGACATCAATGTCAATCTTTCCGGACTTGTAGATCGCCTTCAAACACCCCGGATGCAATCAAACAGATGTCTGCTATGTTTTCGGTTTTTTTGCGCAAAACCTTTAGGGTGAGAGCCCAAATCGGTGATTTTTTGGAAACTTTCACAGGATTATGAGTTAAATTGAAATGGATTTGTGTTAAAGGAACAATGTGGCTCTTCCCCTTGTCGAAGATCCCGATTTCATAGCGGGGAAGGGCCGGGTAAATCCGAAATTCGAATGAGCCACATCCAACAACAAATGATCCCGATAAGCCCGCTTCTTGCTTTGTATCTTGCCATTTTCATGGCAGGCGTGGTCCTTGACCTGGCATTGACAAGGATGAATGTGCGTCACCTTAAGAAGTATGGCCACACAGTTCCTGATTCATTCAAGGGCTACATCGACAATGAAAAATTATCCAGAATCACTGATTACACTGTTGAGAATCAGAATTTTGGTATCTTCGCCTCATGCATCAGCAACGCTTTTTTTCTCTTTGTCATTTTGTCCGGCTTGCTACCCTGGTTTCTCAGCCTTATTGAAGGCCTTGGGGTCGGCATTATTGCTTCGGGGATGGTCTTTTTTGCTGCACTTGCCGTGGTTCAGACGGTCGTTTCTCTCCCCTTCAATTACTACCGGACCTTTATCATTGAACAACGGTATGGTTTTAACACATCGACACTTAAGATATGGGTTGCCGATATTGTAAAAGGTTTGGTGGTTGGCTCAATAATCGGCGGCATCTTGCTTTTTGCGGTTCTGTTGTTGATCGAACACGGCGGGCCCCTCTGGTGGCTGTGGGCTTGGTTCATATTCTTTGCTTTTCAACTCCTGTTGCTCATAATATATCCGACTGTAATCGCCCCCTGGTTCAACAAGTTTTATCCTTTAGAAGATGAGGCGCTGGAAGCGAAGGTTAAAGACATCATGGTCCGGGGAGGCATGTCCGTAGGAGGTGTGTTTGAAATGGACGCCGGAAAACGAAGCCGTCACACTAATGCCTATTTTACGGGATTGGCAAAGACCAAACGCATTGTGCTCTTTGACACGCTCCTCACCTCGCACAGCCACCAGGAGATTGTCGCCATCCTGGCCCATGAAATCGGGCACTGGAAAAAAAAGCATGTATTGAAGACCATCCTGCTCGTTGGCCTTTTCTCTTTGATTATGTTCTATCTGGCTTCAATACTCATAGAGTGGCCCACTCTCTTTGTGACATTTGGCTTTGATCACGTGGTCTCCTTTGTGGGACTTCTTCTTGTCGGGGTTTTGTGGGCGGTCGTGGATCAGTTTCTTAGTCCGTTAGGCAATGCGGTTTGCAGGAGGTTTGAAAGGCAAGCGGATTCGTATGCCGCCGGGCTGTTGCAGCAGACAACTGACCTGACGAACGCCTTGAAAGGGATGGCCAGGGAAAACCTTTCGAACCTCTATCCCCACCCCCTGTATGCCTGGTTCTACTACTCCCACCCGCCGCTCTTGGAGCGGATACAATATCTGGAAGGGCTGGCCCGTCGATAATAGCAGTGTGTAAGTCCATAATCTTCGGACAAACGAAGATTTGCTCCCGACAACTTCTCACATCCTAAGACACTTCATTTTTCAGTTATCTCTGCTTCTTTGTAACCAGTGATTTGCCGGTTCGTCCACCGCCAAAGAAGCAACAGAAAGGAAAATACCAAAGCTCAGCAGCCATTCTGGACAGGATTTTGACCAACAGTCAGTCATTTGGCACCATGAATTACACTGACATTAGCCTTGTTGAAGGGTCGGTTATGCTGATGCCTGATGGGCAATTCGGAGTAAAGTGCAAAAGGACATCGAAACGCTTTGTTGGTAGGCTCCGGCACAGATCATTGATGTGATCTATAGCTTTCTCATTGAGTGGAAATTTGCGATATTGGCAGACTCCGCACAGATTGATCTGGAAAAAGCCGGAGCCTACATCATCCAATGAGGTCGATTTTTCATCCGGTCGTTCACAATTTCTTGCAGCCAACCCTTTATCTCTGGAGCTAAATAGAATTTCGGATAAAGAAGGTCATCCTCAGCCGCGATTACGCCTTCGGAGACGGCTTGTTTGGCCAAAGCAGTACCGGGATAGATTCGTATGCCTATGGTGACTTTGACGGCATCCAGGTTTAGCGAATCTACGAACGCAAAACTTTCTTCGACCGAGTCTTTTGATTCACCAGGCCCTCCGAGTAACAAGAAACCCATGCGAGCTATTCCGTAGTCAGCAAGGAGTTCAGACGTACGTCGGATAGTCTCAAGGCCAAACTTCTTGTTCATATTTCGCAGTATGATTTCAGATCCACTCTCGAATCCTAGACTCACTTCTTTACATCCAGCTTTTGCCATGTCCCTTACAAGGCTTTCATCAGCATAGCCAGGGTACAGAATGCATCTCCAAGATATGGCCAATCGCCTTTGAGCAAGTGTTTGGGAAAGCTCTTTTGCGTAGGACAAAGGAATATTGAATATGTTGTCGGTGAAGAAGAATCGGCGAAACCCATTCTCAACATGACGGGCAAGGAGATTGACAACTGTTTCCGCGGTATGTTTACGGATAATTCGTCCCTCTATTACCGAGGTGGAACAGTAGCTACAGCGCATCGGACATCCCCGCCTTGTCTGAATAGGCACCCATAAGTCCTGGTTCCCGGCAATCATCTTGGACCACAGACTAGAATCAGGGAGGGGTAGCAGATCCAAATCCTTGACAAACTTTCTTTTGCATTGGAGTCCTCGTTTTGGAAGAAAAAGGCCCGGAGTCCCCGAAGGGTCAGCCTTTCGTTCCATGAGAGCTAGGAGAGCAGGGAACGCAATCTCTCCTTCTCCCTGAATCCCCATATCTGCTCCCAAATATGAAAGTACGCTTTCAGGAAAAATGCTGTAGCCTGCACCGCCCAAGACGATAGGGGCTTCGGAAAACCGACGGCATTCGGACATGACCGGTTTGACCTGGTCTAACAAGAGATTCGGAGGTGCCATCTTCTGATCGTCGATGTTCCTGATCGATATACCTATGACTTCAGGCTGAAACCCCACCACGGCTTCCTTGATAGCTGTTCCAGTATCTCTGACGCTCAGAAGATCAATCAACTCTACGCGATGACCAGCATTTCGCGTGGCAGCAGCCACGGCGGCCAATCCTACTGGGATGACGGGCATATTGATCGACTCGGTGTTAGCAGATACAAGCAGAACTCTCATCGCTCTTTTCCCGCTAAAGCTCGGTCCTACGGACAAAGCTCCGATACTGTCACTTCACGGCAATAATGTAAGCACTTCTAAGAACTATTGCCAATACTAGTTATGGAGGCGACAACTGGTCATTAAATCTCAAAGGAGATTTCCCAGATCATTTTTTAGTGGGTATTGAAAGAAAAAAATACCATGAGGTCAGAAATGCGGTTGCTTTTGTCTATTGTGGTTACAGGCATTCAATTTAAAGGAATTGAGAGATGCAAGAGAATATCAAAGCCCTTTAGGCCTGTTTAATCTCACCCCAAGCTCTTTTGCTGCGAAAAATCTTCTTCTGTGCCGTAGCCCAGGTTTTCGTCGTTAGAAAGGATTCTTCAAAGCGTTCAAGCATCTGACGAAACATCCCATAGGGTACGGTAAAGTTAAGCTCGTCAGTCTTAAAAAACTTGCGGGCAGACAAATCCCACCCACCCAGGACAGCCTTGTTTTCACCGCTCGCCAGGTATTTGAGCGGCCAGGTGATCAGATTCGTGCACGCAGCACCCCACGGCGATCTCACCACCTCATGGTCATTGGTTACAAAGGTAGCCAATTGGTGGAGGCCGCACAAGGTCTCCGGTCGGGCGAAGAAAGCAACCAATTCTGGCTCCTCTTTGGCATCAAACAGGCTTAAGGGCTTTAACACGCAGAACCTGTTGGGTGCTGGCCTCGGATCTATGTAGTCGAAGATTCGCCTCAGCTCGTCTGGTGAGTCACAATATAGCTCTCCCTCCATGCGGTTTGGAATACCCGTGGAAACGTAGTGGATAATGGTTTCGGTCTGGGGCTTCATGAAGCCGAGCCAGAAGGCACCGCCCGGACAACCGAAGCGTTGGGCATCGAAGTATGCAGCCCTTTTCTTCTTACGGGCCAGCCATATATTTCCGATGGCACAAGAAAATTGGCCGAAAATGGTCTGCCAGTCGATCTCGTTGCTCTTTTCCTTTTCCCGCGTGGGCAAATCCAACGGTTTAGGCGAGAATCCTTCAACAGGTTTTTCATCCGTGTAAAAGATTCCCATGGGCTCCTCGTCCAACCCCAAGATTTCAAGGAAACGAGGGAGGGCCTTTATCATTTGTAAGTTCATCTGAGCCTCCTTCTGGTTTATTCGGCATCAACAGTGGGAAGACTTCGATAGCAACCTGAATAGAAACGCACCAACGAACCGATTCCATTGTGCATCCCTAGTTGAAGTGAAGGCATTTGTCAAACTTGCGAGCTAGATCTCGATCAACCTGGGCAAAGATTTCCAAGAACTTGCTCACGAAAAATTCATTGCTATTCAAAAGGCCTACAACGAACTTGTGGGGAAATGACTTGGCGTTTGCAGTTTCAAAAAAACAACAAATCTGAGAGGTTGCTGGCGACTTGACGTTTTTCCGACCCTAAGCACTTTGCCTAATGGTCTTTTTGGAATTACATGCCCTTTTTTGTCCAAAGAGCTTGGAGGTGGCCACTTTTTTTGTAGTTGCTCCGTTTTTGCCACGAGAAACAACAAAAATCTTTGACTTCTGTCGAAAGTAGGCTATCCTCTTTGTAATCAATAAAGGGCTGTGAGTATGGACAGCTCGGTTTCGTTCTGAGAGAAAATCCATTTGTCAAGAGTGACGGTCTCGTAAAAAGCTGGTTTATGCCGCTTCGCGGCGTCCTGTCGGCAACGAACTTGAATTAAGTTCGTTGGAAGTCGAAAAACGCCTCTTTCTGTCATTCCGGCGAAAGCCAGAACCCAGTTTATTCAGCTAGTTACAAAGGCTCTCGGCTCCGGTTTTCACGACTCGACTGAGCTCGTCGAAGTCTGGAGTGACGACTTTTTACGAGATTATCAAGAGTGGCAACCTGAAGTTTGGAATTATGAGAATTTCTTTGAAAGGAGGGTGTGTAACGATGGCCAAT
>DAOUWN010000231.1 GCA_030667105.1 Deltaproteobacteria bacterium | reverse complement strand
ACGTTGTTCCCGACATGGTACAAGGCCTGGTCGATCTCTTCCACGGTGATCTTTTCGCGATCTGCAAAGACTTCTTGCGAGTTGTTCATGTGTTCGTAGGCCAACTCCATCACCGCAAATGAGAGGGTGGCAGAAAAAAGCATGGACTGCCTTTTGTTATTACGAGGCAGTCGTCTCAGAATGAAGCGGAGGTCTTTAATAAAGCCCATGTCAAAGAGTCGGTCCGCTTCATCAATGACCACGATACGAACATTCTTGGGGCTGAAGACCTTTTGTTTCATGTAGTCAATTAGACGACCAGGCGTAGCCACGACTATATCAGCTCCTTTGCGAAGAGCCATTTCCTGTTTCACGTAGTCAACGCCACCAAAGACCGGCAACACTGAAAAGCCGGTATGACTTCCCAGTATTTTGGCCTCCTCACAGATTTGAACGGCAAGTTCGCGGGTGGGGGCAATGACCAGTGCGTAGGGGCCAGGACCTTTTGGCACTGGTTGTCTCAAAAGGCGATGGAAGATCGTGATGAGAAACGCGGCTGTCTTACCCGTACCAGTCTGGGCCTGGGCCGCTATGTCCCGCCCTTTGAGGGTAAGAGGCAAGGAAAGGGCCTGAATGGGCGTGCACGACTTGAACCCTGCCGTATCAATGCCCTTTAGGATCTCTTCAGGAAGATCAAATTCGGTAAACGGGACTTCTTTGGTCTCAACAATTGGAGCTGTCATAACTTTACCAGAAGAACTATAGAGCACGCTCACGTCCTTTGCAAGCTAGTTTCTTTTTTCCTTGAAACCATGAACACGGCGCGCTAACCTTCGAATGGGCGGCGACTTGTCAAAAAGTCCGGGCAACACGGTTGCCATAAACGCTGGGAGATGCTTCTCCTTTGAATTCTCTTACTATCGACACAGACGAGATTGCCATCAACATAGAGCGACGGAAGGCCAGAGAGTTAAGGCAGTCCCAGTGGTGGAAGCGCCAACTGGCCCGTGGCCGTTGTTATTACTGCGACAAATCCTTTCCGTCCCATGCGCTCACCATGGATCACATGGTGCCTCTAGCCCGAGGCGGCAAATCCAAGAAAGGCAATGTGGTCCCTGCGTGCAAGGAGTGTAACAACAAGAAGAAATACTTGCTTCCTGTTGAGTGGGAGGCATATCTGGAGTCTATTGCCGAAAATAGTTCCTAATGACGTGGAGTGGGATCGGTGGTGAGTAAGGGATAAAGGCGAGGCTGACCTTGCCTTGGCTATTGATTCTTTTGAAGACCTGGTTTGCCTCATATGGGGGAATCTGTTTGCGGGTCTCCCAGTCAGTCAGTTGCACCTTCATCATGATCTTGTAAGGGTCATCCACCAGTCCGAGCAGCGTTGCTGTCATATTGGAGATTTTGTCATAGGCGCCCTCCTCACTCAGGTGAAGCTCCTTTTTCATCTGCCTGTGGTATGCCATGATGGCATAATAATCGATGGGTAGCTTGGTCGCTTCGGCCAGACTCTGGGACAACCACGCCAGAGCATTTTTCGGGTCAGTGACCGACTCGTACATGAAATTCATGGCCACCTCGATTTCGGGGTTCACAGCCTTTGCCGACTGGATCAATTTCCGGGCAAGGTTCAGCAACTTCTGGTTTTTCCAGCATGCCCACACCCAGAACGTGTCCGAATAACGAGACACGCACCAACGCCCTTCTGCATCCATGAAGACGTTGCCGTAAAGGGTTCGGGGATTGAGCGCCTTGCCGGTTTGTCTTTCAAACAAGCTCACGGCCTTTGAACTGAAATCCTCATACTGATACATGATCAGGTCGTCTTGGATCAGAATGCCATCAACGCCCGAACTAACCACGTCTTTGTAAATGCCTATGAGCTTCTTTTCAACAGACTCATCAAAGATACTCCACATGGCGATCGGTTCAAGAGTTTGCGTTTCAAAGCAATACGCAAGAGCCCTGGAAGCTTCGGGATCAGGCAGGTAAAGCGGCATCTTGCGGGTCTCCATCCATGCAAAGACCTTGATACCGTGATGGTGCCCGATGGATACGATTTTTGTCAAAACAGGATCTACGACCGGTGCATGTGATGTCTCAAAATAGACCCCTGCATTTTTTCGAGGCCGTGCAAAATAATGCGCCCTGTCGCCATGGTTTTGAAAGGCGCGAACAATGACGGTATTGACACCCGCTTTCTTAAGATTCACAAAATTCTTTTCTGTCTCTTGAAAATCTCTCGACTCAAAGACCAAGACCTGTGCCCCTAGAATTCGCCGCGTAGAGGGCAGTTCCTTTTTTGCAGGGTAAGTCCTTGCTTCTGCTATTGAGGCCGCAGCGCAGCGGGTGGACATGCTGCGGTCGCCAAAATAGATTTCACGGAGACAAAAACCTGCTGGGACTACCAGCAACACTGCCAGAACATAGAGCCATTTTTTTCGCATCTGAAGCGCCATGAAAGCCACCCTGTGGTAATTTACGCAGTCTCTCCCCTACGACGAATCGGTTTCCCTTGTCAAGAAGATTATACTATATATGGTATTATTAAGGGGAAGCTTGTTCAATATGTAGGGACGTGATCCTTTTGAGTTGAAATATCGGACCTTGTGTTTTATCAGTGTTCATGAAAATCGGGAGCTTAGTCTTAGACAATCAGCTCATTCTGGCTCCCATGGCCGGAATCACCCAACTCCCTTTTCGACGGTTGGCCAAAGAAGCAGGATGTGCCCTTGTTGTGACTGAAATGGTCAGCTCGAACGGTCTTGTTCACGGTGGGCAGAAGACCTTTGAATTCCTGAAAAGTCATCCTGCAGAGCGTCCCATTTCAGCCCAGATATTTGGGGCAGACCCCGGTGTGATGAAGGAGGCTGGCCAAATTGCCCAGGCCTATGGCGCAGACTTAGTCGACATCAATTTGGGTTGTTCAGTCCGAAAGGTAGTGCGACAGGGAGCCGGAGTGGCTTTGATGCGTGAACCGAGACGGCTTGAGTCGATTTTAAAGGAAGTGCGCAAGGCGGTGAGATTGCCCCTAACAGTTAAGATCCGCTCGGGTTGGGACCCTTCCGGAGATCAGGCCATGACAGTCTCTCGTATTGCCGAAGACTCCGGGGTGGATGCTGTGGCCATTCATCCCAGGACCGCCGTGCAAGGGTTTGGCGGCAGGGCCGATTGGTCATTGATTGGCCGGATAAAAGATGGTCTCTCCATTCCGGTTATAGGCAATGGTGACATCCGCAAGCCGGAGGACGTGCTAACAATGCTGCGGCAAACCGCTTGCGACGCGGTAATGATCGGCAGAGCCGCCGTGGGAAATCCGTGGATCTTTACCCAGGCCCTTGATCTGATTAACGGGCGTTATCCCGAGGTCCCGGATCTATCCGCACGCCTTCGAGTGATATTGCGTTATATTGATTATGTTGTCGATCATTTTGGAGAAGCAAGGGCGGTGCGAATGATGCGAAGCCGTCTTGCCTGGTTTGTCAAAGGTCTTCCAGGGTGCAGCGTTTTCCGAGCAGCAATTGTCCGCTTGAGATCTCAGCAGGAAATGACAGATGCGGTTTGCACATATTTTCAGGAGCTGCAGACCTTGGGCGTTGAAACTTGATGGTAGGTTAATATGCTGAGGGGGAAAGATGACCAGTCTTTTATTTATCGACGATGAGGACGGACGGTCCATGACCGAAGACCTTCAGCCCATCGAAGGGGGCATGCCTGAGGAAAGGATTGAGGCGGCACGGCAACACGGCGCCAATGTGGCTCGGGTCGCCGCGGCGGTCAAGGGAAAGACCCTGTTTGCCACGTAGGCGCTGCCGGTACCAGGCGTTGTTCCCGACGGGCCTTCTCCCCCGTCTGATGTGTATAGAAATCCATTCATATCGAACAATCACGGCCCAACGGCGGCTGCGACTCCAGGCGGGCCTAGTGTTGAATTAACCGGTCAGAAACTCAGTTTTTTGGGCCTTGCCGATCAAGAACCGAATGCGCTTTCCTGCTGGTTTTCTGAATCGCGTGCCTCCTCTCCAGGTGTAGGGCGCACCCTGCATTCAGAAATACCAGACGCAACAAGGCGGTAGGGATCACGCTGCAGGCCGCAGGCCGTTGTGCAGGGATTCCCCTTCACAATATGGCTTCCAAGGCAGCGGGTTTCAGGTCAAAAACGGGTTGAATCTTGAGGGTGTTCGTGCCGATCATTTT
>DAOUWN010000042.1 GCA_030667105.1 Deltaproteobacteria bacterium | reverse complement strand
ACCCCCCACCCCAGCCCTCCCCCTCAAGGGGGAGGGAATTTTTAGTAATGATCTCAGCTAACTAATCCCCTCTCCCCTGGGGGAGAAGGATAGAGCCTGCCCCGCACTTGATGCGGGGGTCAGGGGGAAAACATGCGTCAGCAGTGAAGGAAAAGGTTATGGGTTGATTGTGGCACAAAAAAGTGGTATAAGAATATGCTCAATAATGAAAATACTCCCCACCGTTGGGAGAAGACGGGAGCTTTTAGCATGTTTAAGATTGGTGACCTGGCAGTCTATCCGGCCCACGGCGTGGGGCGCATCGAGTCCATCGAGACACGGAAAATCTCGGGGGAAGAACAAGATTTCTATATCATGAAGATCCTTGATAACAACATGATTATCATGATCCCGGTAAGCAACGTGGACTCTGTGGGGTTACGGGATATCATCGATGTGGGGGAGGTGCCGAGGGTCTATGAGATTATGGAAAAGCGCGACATGCCCGCGGATAATCAGACCTGGAATCGGCGATACCGCGAATACATGGAAAAGATCAAGACCGGTTCAGTTTACGAAGTGGCTGAAGTGCTCCGGGATCTGTACCTGCTCAAAGAAGATAAAGACCTCTCTTTTGGGGAACGCAAGATGCTCGATACGGCTCAAAGTCTTCTTCTAAAAGAGCTTTCAATCGCCAAGAAGACAGACGAGGGCGCCATCATGTCGGATATTAACTCCATATTTGATCTGGAAGAAAATGACTGAGGATCGGGGTGCCTGTTTTCAGCTTTACGGCAACAGAAAAGGAAGCAGGACGCCGCCTCGACACGGTCATAGCAGCACGAATTCCTGCCCTGTCCCGGTCCTATGTAGGCCGATTGATTCGAGAAGGGCGCGTTACGGTCAATAGCCTGACGACAAAACCCGCGTATGTCACCAGACGCGGCGATGTTGTCCGGGCTGAAATCCCACCCCCGCAACCGATTGCCAGCAAAGCCGAACCGATTGCCCTTTCTATCCTTTATGAGGACTCCGAGGTCATTGTTCTTAACAAACCTCCCGGCCTTGTAGTCCACCCTGCGGCAGGTCACCAGAGCGGAACCCTTGTAAATGCATTGCTCTACCATTGTCGGGATCTGCAAGGCATCGGGGGTGATCTCCGGCCAGGCATCGTCCACCGTCTTGACAAGGACACTTCCGGGACCTTGGTGGCTGCAAAAAATGACATGGCCCACGACTGCCTGAGCCGCCAGTTTAGAAAGCGCCAGGTGCAGAAACAATACCTGGCCCTGGTTTGGGGAGATATGAAGGCATCGGCAGGGGTCATCGACTTGCCTATAGGTCGCCATCCTGTCGATCGGAAAAAGATGTCCACAAAGAGCAGGAAAAGTCGATCCACGGAGACCGGCTGGAAGATCAAAGAAGCCTTTTCCGGCGTGACTCTACTTGAGCTTGATCTTAAGACCGGACGAACTCACCAGATTCGGGTCCACTGTGCTGCCACAGGTCATCCCGTGGTTGGAGACACCACATACGGGGGGACAAAAAGATGGAAGGACGTGCCATTGCCAGATGTCAGGCATATCCTCAGGCCCGTGAAGCGGCAAATGCTCCACGCCTGGAAGCTTGCCTTTGCACATCCCCGCACAGGGGAATTGATGAGGTTTGAGTCCCCTGTGCCAGAGGACATGGCCTCCGTGCTGGAGGCCCTTCGGGCCCTCACCGGACAAGGAATGCAAAGTATTTGATGCTCTCAGTAAGTAACTATTGTAAGGGCTTTACAATGAAGCTTGAAACATATAAGAAGTTGACCCATGCGGTATTTGAAGTGTTGGGATCTGACCGCCAATTGACGGTCATGCCCTCAGCCGGTGGCAAATCACCTGTTATTTCTTTCCAAATGCCAACGTTGGCTCTCCTCCCGAGTGCCCCTTTCCGTCCCGCACATACATCTTGTGGCGCCTGTCAGTTTAGGCAGCAGCTTTTGTCAACAATGGGGGGGCGGTCTCTGAATGGCGCTGGTTTGTGCCAACAGGCGTTTGCAAAATATTGATACGTTGTGTTCGTGAAGTCCGCGCGAATCTGATGATGTGAACAAGGGAGGCAAACAAATGATGCAAAACATTCGGATCGGTATTGTTGGGGTCGGGAATTGCGCCAGTTCGTTGGTTCAAGGAATAAGTTATTACAAGCACCAAAATGGTGAAGACGCCATAGGTTTGATGCATTGGGACATCGGGGGATACAGACCGTGCGACATCGATGTGGTGTCAGCGTTTGACATTGACAAGCGAAAAGTTGGCAGGGACGTGGCAGAGGCGATTTTTGCTGTGCCGAATTGCACCACCGTATTTTACAAGGACGTTCCAAAAACAGGCACTACTGTGAGGATGGGGAATATCCTGGATGGTTTTTCTGAACATATGCGGGACTATGATGACAAATACACCTTTGTCTTGGCCGACGAACCCGCGCCTGACATGGGAGAGGTTGTCCGCATTCTCAAGGAATCGGGCACGGAGATTTTGTTGAACTACCTTCCTGTTGGGTCCGAAGATGCGACTCGCTTCTATGCCGAGTGCGCCTTGGAGGCAGGGGCTGCCTTTGTAAATAACATGCCTGTATTCATTGCCAGTGATCCTTTCTGGGCCAAACGTTTCGAGGAAAAGAACATACCCATCATCGGAGACGACATCAAGGCCCAGCTCGGAGCCACCATAACCCATCGGACCCTGACCGACCTGTTCAAGAAAAGGGGTGTCAAGCTGGAGCGTACCTACCAGCTCAATACGGGCGGCAACACCGACTTTCTGAATATGCTTGATCGCACCCGCCTTCTCTCCAAGAAAGAGTCAAAAACAGAGGCAGTCCAGTCGGTTGCGGCCAAACGATTGGACAATGAGAACATCCACATCGGCCCCAGTGATCATGTGGCCTGGCAAAAGGATAACAAGGTATGCTTTATTCGCATGGAGGGCAAGCTGTTCGGCGACGTGCCCATGAACCTGGAGTTGCGCCTTTCAGTGGAGGATTCTCCCAATTCCGCCGGTGTTGCCATTGACGCTATCAGGTGCAGCAAGCTGGCCCAGGACCGGGGGGAGGGCGGCATCCTGTACGGGCCATCGGCTTACTTTATGAAACACCCGCCCCGGCAATACACAGACGATGAAGCCTATCGAATGACCGAGGCCTTTATCAAGGGAACTAAAGGAAAGAAGCCGGATGAAATGCTTGATTATCGCCGCCGGCAAAGGCAGTAGGCTGTGGCCAAAGGGTGAAAGCAAACCCCTTATCCCCGTCCTGGGGGTGCCCCTCGTTGAGCGGGCGATCCGCTCTGCAATGCGCGCAGAAATCGATGATTTTTGTGTGGTCACCGGCTACAAGGGCGACGGTGTGCGTCATTTCCTGGACGGCTTGGCCCGACGCTGCGGCATAGGAATCACTCATATCATCAACGACGCATGGGATCAGGACAACGGACTATCGGTGCTCAAGGCCCGGCAACACCTCAACGGAGGTCCGTTCCTCCTGTTGATGAGTGATCATCTGTTCGATCCTGCCATCCTGCACGATCTGGCCAGAAAGCCATTGGGAGAGGGGGAGGTTACCCTTGCTGTTGACTCTTACACAGCCAACCCGCTCATCGACATGGACGATGTCACCCGGGTGAAGTCGGAAAACGGCAAGGTGCGTGACATTGGCAAGGGCCTTGGGGCATTCAACGGCTTTGATACCGGTATGTTTCTCTGTACTCCCGGCCTGCTTGAGGCGTTGGAACGAAGCACGGCAAAACACGGTGATAGCAGCCTGACAGGTGGTGTGCGTTGCATGGCCGCTGAAGGCAAAGTGAATGTCTTTGACATCAGGGGCAGGTTCTGGCTGGATGTTGATGATCCAAAGAACCTGGAGATGGCGGAACGCGAGCTGCTTGGTCAAATGCGGGGCAAGCCGAATGACGGCCCGGTTTCCAGGTACATCAACCGTCCGGTGTCACTGAGGATATCACGCCGCCTCACCCGGTTACCAATAACACCTGACCAGATATCTCTGGTCTCATTTCTCTGTTCCCTTGTTGCTGCAGGGCTTTTTGCCCTAGGCGGCTATCCCGCCCTGCTTGGTGGCGGCATACTTGCCCAGTTTGCTTCCATAATAGACGGCTGCGACGGCGAGGTGGCCCGGCTGAAGTACTGTGAAAGCGATTTCGGGGGTTGGTTCGACGCGGTACTGGATCGCTATGCCGATGCCTTCCTGTTGTTCGGGCTGACATGGCATCTCCTGGAGGCTGGAACAACGGTCTTGGTCATATTCACCGGTTTTATGGCCATTATCGGCTCGTTCATGCTGAGCTACACGGCGGACAAGTACGATAGCCTTATGCGCGAGCGCATCACCGCTGGAGGCAAGGCCGGGTTGCGTATGGGGCGGGATGTGCGGGTGTTTCTCATCTTTTTGGGCGCCGCGACCAATCTGGTACTGCCGGTGCTCGCCTTGATCGCTGTGGTTATGAATTTCGAGACCCTACGCCGGATCATGGTTGCCCGTGATGGACAGCATTGATCGTGCCAAACGGCGAATCAGGGTGATCATCGAGGGTTCCCGCGTGCCCGAGGACCTGCGTCACGCCGACAACACCCTGAAGTGGTTGTTGCACTTCGAACCCGAGGCCGATGAAGCCTTGCA
This sequence comes from Deltaproteobacteria bacterium, assembly GCA_030667105.1. The sequence continues at coordinate 6,350 of DAOUWN010000042.1, read as the reverse complement.
AATCGCGGCGCTGGCACATGACATTGACCGGGCCATCAATGAGATCAAGGTCAAACGCACGGACTTTGACGAGTTCGACGCCTTCAAGACTGCTCATGCCAGGAACGGGGCCAAAATACTGCGCCCGATTTTGAACGCGTTCGCCTTGGAGCAGGACGTTGTGGAAGAGGCTTGTCGACTGGTAACCTGCCATGAGGTGGGCGGCGATCCCCGCTCCAACCTGCTCAAAGACGCGGACAGCATCTCCTTCTTCGACGTCAACCTGCCGCTCTATTACGAACGAGAGGGCTGGCAGGAGGCCAAGCGGCGATCTATCTGGGGCTATAGGCGTCTTTCCTCACGGGCGAAAGAAATAGTAAAGAACATAATCTACCAGGACGAGACACTGACTAGGCTTCTAAAAGAGGTCATTGATGGAAGAGCCTGTTGACGGTTTTATTGCGTGCTTGAAACGCGAGCAGCGTGCAGCCTGAATTTTCGCTCCTTCCCCTTACAACACGCCGCAAGTGTCAGCGCACCAATAGTTTCCCAAGAAGCTTGACAGGATGGAGAGGAGGACTAGATGATAAGGCAGAGAAAGACTTGCCCCAACTTAAACCACAGGCGCTCAAACGCTCCGGTTCGCTTTTGCTCGATGTGTGGCGAGGTAGTAAATGAAAACATCCAGCTTAGGAGGTGTGCTGAGGAGAACCACGCAAAACGTCGACGCGAAATGAACAAGTATTGTGTGGATTGCGGCAAACAGCTTATCCAGGGGATATGACAGTAATGAGGCTCGTGGCTGAGAACCAAAGCACGGATAAACACCTGGATGGCTCATGGGAAAAAGAAGAGAACTAGGAGCTTCTGAAGTAGTCCTTGTACTGCTTAACATAGACCCAGCCCGACCAAACGGTTGCTGCAAATATAGTCGACATAATGAAAGGGGTGTATTGCGATCATTTGAAATTTGTTTCATTGTCTGATAGATGAAAGGCTGAAAAAGCAAAAACAAGACTGGGATCCTGGAAACGTGGACTCGACCAACGACTCGTGCATGGACTAGCCTAGGAGGCTGTCCGAGAATGGGTATTTCCCGCAATCTCTGCGTCAGACTCAGATTTTAATCCTCAAAATACTCAATGTATTCCTGCGGTTAAAATCTTCGTCTTCCTTGACCTTGCAAGAAATCTCTCATTCTCGGACAGCCTCCCAGGGGAAGGAAACCAAATGAACGTTCTGTTAATCTACCCGGAATTCCCGGACACATTTTGGAGTTTCAAGCACGCACTGAAGTTCATTCGCAAAAAAGCAACCTTGCCGCCACTGGGCCTGCTGACGCTCGGGGCGATGCTGCCGGCAGAATGGTCCAAGCGGTTAGTCGATCTCAATGTGACAAAGCTCACTGAACAAGGCCTGGCGTGGGCTGATTGCGTGTTTATCAGCGCCATGGTGGTGCAAAGAGAGTCAGCACGTCAAACCATTGCACGGTGCAAGGAGGCGGGCCTCAAGGTCATAGCTGGTGGACCACTTTTTACGAGCGAGCACGAGGAATTTGAGGATGTTGATCATTTTGTGCTCAATGAGGCCGAACTGACCCTGCCTCCTTTTCTGGCGGATCTGGAAATGGGATGTGCCAGGCGCGTCTACGAAACATCCGAGTTTTGTGACATCCGGCAGACGGCTGCTCCTATGTGGGAGTTGGCCGACCTGAAACGGTATGCCTCAATGAGCATCCAGTTTTCCAGAGGCTGCCCGTTCAATTGCGAGTTTTGTAATGTGACGGCGTTATTCGGGCACCGGCCGCGTATCAAGAGCGCCGAGCAGATTGTTGCCGAATTGGATGGCCTCTATAATCTGGGATGGCGTGGGCAGGTCTTCTTCGTGGATGACAACTTCATTGGCAACAAAAGGTATCTTAAGACCCAGCTCCTGCCTGCGTTAATCGAATGGCAGAAAGACAAGAGAGGGATACCGTTTTATACGGAAGCTTCTGTCAATCTGGCCGACGACAACCCATTAATGGAGATGATGGTCGAGGCCGGGTTTGACGCGGTCTTTATCGGGATTGAAACGCCGGATGAGCAAAGTCTGGCTGAATGCAACAAAATGCACAACAAAAACCGTGACCTAATCGAAGACGTTAAACGGATCCAACGAACCGGCTTGCAAGTACAAGGTGGCTTCATTGTCGGCTTCGACAGTGACACCCATTCCATCTTCCAACGGCAAATTGATTTTATCCAGAAAAGCGGGATCGTGACTGCAATGGTCGGCCTGCTTCAGGCCCCTGCCGGCACAAGACTTTATGAACGTTTGAAACAAGAGGGCCGCCTGCTCGGTAATATGTCGGGGGATAACGTGGATGGCACAACCAACATAATCCCTAACATGGACCTTAGTGTGTTAAATGAGGGGTACAAGAATATAATGAGCCACATCTATTCACACAAACACTACTATGAACGCATTAAGACCTTCCTGCGAGAATATAAGGCGCCAAGGATTGAAATTCCGCTGGACTTTCAGCGTTTCCTGGCGTTCTTTCGTTCCAACGTACGTTTGGGTATTTTTGGCAAAGAGCGATTCCACTATTGGAGGCTCTTGTTGTGGACGCTTTTTCGCCGCCCAGAGCTGTTCTCACTGGCCATTACATTGGCGATCCAAGGCCATCATTTCCGCAAAATCTGCGAATTGCACATCTTTTGATCACTGGACCGTTTAGACTCAACAGCCCTAGAAATGGCTCCACCCGAGGCAGAGGCAAGGGGGGATGTTATGCAGAGGTCTTGTTTAATGAGCTTGGGGGGCAGAACCGCCCCCCAAGTCATATGGAGATTCTAGATTTGATTTGGCCTGATCATTCCACAAGAAATTTCTTGATCTCGTTGGTCTGCGGATCGATCAAGTGGATGGCACAGGCCAGACAGGGGTCAAAGGAACGGATGATACGCACCACATTAATGGGGTTATCTGCATCAGGGACCGGTGCCCCGATGAGCGATTCCTCGTACTGTCCGCGATGGTTTTTCTCGCACCTGGGCGAAGCGTTCCAGGTTGAAGGAACCACACACTGATAGTTAGCGATCTTCTTATCCTCGATTTTGATCCAGTGACCTAATGCGCCACGAGGCGCCTCAAAAAAGCCGGCTCCTTCGCCCGTCTTTGGCGGCTCATAGTGGGCCGAGTCGTGGATCTTGAATCCCGGCTTGGTCATTTCCGCAAGCAATTCATCGCACCACTTGTAGCAGGCGTTTACGAGCAGCTTGGTTTCAATGGCCCTGGCCGCATGACGTGCCACTGCCCCAGGTTTTGCGCCCTTCTTGACCAATCCCAGGACATCAGGGTTCTTGGCCACAAGCATCCTTGCAAGCGGGCCGACCTCCATAGGCTTGTCCTTGTAGCGAGGCGCTTTGACAAAGGTGTAGGCCTCCTTCTTGTCAAGATCAAAGACCTGCTCGCCATTGTAAGGATGTTGGGGTTTGTCATCTTTGTACCAGCCGTATTTCACCGACTCGGTGATCTTGCCAGGATCAAATCTGCGAACCTTGATATTGGCCGGGTCCAGATCGGTGATCTCTCCGGCCGGGAAGACCAGGCTCTTTCCTTCCTTATCCAATTCAAGGGCGCCATAAGACAGATAATTGTAATGGCCGCCACCCAGACCCATCTTAGCCAATGGAAATAGAGGGCCTGTCCCGAAGGCAAGTACATCCGGGATATAGACCTCATTGACGAACTTGGCCTGTTCATCCAGCATGGTGCGAAATTTCGCTACCATGTTTACGTCAGGGTACTGTGTACAGCCCCCCACCACCAGGCTCTGATAATGAGGCTGCCTCCCTCCGAAGATGGCACCCATATTTCTGGCCTTGGCCTGCATGGCAAGGGCATCAATGTAGTGTTTCACCGCCGAAATCACCATGTCCGGGTCCTTCACACAGAACCCGTCCGGTTTATATCGGGGTGTGAGGGGGAAGGTATCGTTTGACTTGACCAGGCCGACTATCTTGTCTTTTACGGCGTTCAAGGCCTTGTCCTTACCCTTGTACTCGGCCACTGCCATGATATCGATAGAGTCAAGTGCGCTCAGGTGGTAAAAATGGAGAACATGGTCATAGATATATTGTGCGCCCATGGCCAGGTTCCTCAAAAGGGTCCCGCCCCAGGGAACATTTGCTCCAAAGGCTTCGTCCAGGGCCCTTATACTTGCCATCTGATGAACGCTGTAACACACGCCACAAAAGCGGCTCGTTACAAAGGGCGCATCTCTTGGATCTCTTCCCTGAAGAAGGGTCTCAAATCCCCGGGCCATCGTGCCGGTGCTCCACGCGTCTTTGACTTTGCCGTTTTCGATCTCGACTGTTATGCCAAGATGTCCCTCAATTCTAGTAATCGGATCAATCGTAATCTTCTTTCCCATCTTCTACCACCTCCTTTCATGCCTTTTCTGTTAATGGCGGAATCAAGCCGGCTTTTTTTCGGGCCATGATATTTCGAGAGCGCTCGCTTTCGGCCGTGTACAGAGGCGACATGCCGTCATAAAAGTCCGGCTCCGCACAGCCCATGCAACCCGCACCGCAGTCGATGCAGTAGTTCTGCCCGTCGTTCCACCGACGAACAGCACAGTCCGCGTAGGTATCCGGCCCTTTGCAGCCCTTTTCGTAAAGGCACCAGTTCTTTTGTGCCGGATCATTCCAGTCTGTTAAGAACATCTCATTGTCAAAATAGTATCGCCGCCTGCAGTTGTCATGAATGAGTTCGCCAAAGTACATTTTGGGGCGGCCGATGTTATCAAGGGGCGGAACCTTTCCTGTAGTTAGAAAATAGAGGATCGTTCCCACCAAATGGTCCACATGTACCGGGCAGGTGGGAAGATTGATGATCGGCTTATTCTTAATAATCTTGTTGGCTCCTACGGCACCTGTTGGACCGGCCGCAGGGATGCCGCCGTATGCGGCGCAGGCGCCGACTGCGATAATCGCGGCTGCCTTCTCCCCGGCTTCTTCAACCATTTCCCTGAAGGGTCTCCCGCCTACCATACAATAGCGGTCATCAGCGGTGGGAATTGACCCTTCTATGCAAAGGACATAGCCTCCTGCCTTGACTGTCTCCTCGTAGGTCGCTTCTGCCAGATACCCTGCACCAGCCATAAGGGTTTCATGGTATCGGATGGATAACTTGTCCAGAATCAGGGAGGACACGGGCGGGTTCAGGGCGCCCGCAAACGAGATAGTGCAGCCCGCGCAGTCCTGGCCCTCAAGCCATATTACCGGCGGTTTGGCGCTGGATGCTGCAAGGGCCTCGGAAACTTTGGAAAATAGCTCCAACTCTGAAAGGCCGAGCACGGCGGCCGTTCCTGCGCAGTACTTCATGAAGTCTCGGCGTGATATGTCACCGAATAGTCTGTTCACTTTTAAACCTCCTTTCGTAGGATTGTTGTGAAATCCGTAATCAGTGATTGGTAAACGCTTTCTCACCCCCCCTTTTTTTTTCGTCAATTCATGCATCTCATAGACTTGTGACCGAAATTGCTTAGCCAAAATGGAAACACCTGAACGATAAAGCCTTATTATCGTCATTTCAGGCATATCCCTTGATAAGATTCTCAACCGAATCCTCGCAAATCTTGTGCCAATTCAAGCACGTTGGGCAACTGAATAGCCCGGTATTCCGGTAATAGTTTGGCGGGCAAGCCGGACGGCTTCTCTCCGGCCCGCCAAGAGCCTCCCAGGCATGTCCTTTGCGCTGCATGAAATTGCGAAGCGATTTTATGACCTGCTGAGTAAAACGGATTGGCCGGCTAGACGTCAGAAAGTTGACAGTATTTTAGGCGGGAAATTGACAGGGGTTCAGATCAGTCCTTTGGATTTCAGCCGGGCAATGAGAGGCGTTTGTTCCGTGATTTTCTGAAGTGCTATAGGGGACGAACTTCACATTTAAAGTTCATTCCTTCTGTTTGCTGATTGAGCAATTTTAACTTTAAAACCGAAGAACGTCCCCTAGCGGCTGGAGCACCGCACCGGTGCCCAGTTCAGGACGGTATGGAACCTTTGCTCTTGTATCTTTTTTGATTTCCATTTTACGTGAGGAATGTTTATGAAGGCAGAGAATATCTGGACGAAAACGGCACCCAGCCCAAACCCATTATCCCGGACAAATATTGCACATGACACTTTAGATTTGCGGCTCAAATAAGGCATTCACCCCGCTCATTATGCACTTTTCTTCAAGGGATTTATGGTGGTAAAGCCAATGACTTCTGCAACCTTGCAAAGGTTGTCATCAGCCACCACAAAACACCAATCCTTTTCAGATATGAGACTAAAGGCGGCGAGATGTAATGCATCCAGAGCCTTGAGACCGTATGT
>DAOUWN010000283.1 GCA_030667105.1 Deltaproteobacteria bacterium | reverse complement strand
TCAAAGAACCAGTTTCCCTGCCACATTGTTCTGTCATGTATTTGTGTTCTGACACTGCTCACACGTGCTTGTGATCTCCCGTTTATACCCACAACGCGGCTGGGCGGGGCTTGTTGTGGGATAGATGTAAGATTTGATCGTAGATCACAAACCACTCACCCACTCCTGAACCGCCTGGTTTAAAAACTCATAGAAACGGGGGGAACCACCAAGGCCCCTGCGACCAAAGAGGAAGTTGATCTCGGAAAGAAACGGTTCGGGTTCCGGTCGGCTCCGGTCAAAGAGGACATCAAACGCAGCCAGGTTGATTCCGGTCTTTGAGCAAAAGTCTTCCACGCACCTTATCCCTTTCCTTGTCAGTTCGGGGTGAAGATCGTAGTTGATCTCGGCCCCCCTGCCCACATTGTTTCGAAATTCCCCTGGTTTGTGCTGGCATCTCCAGTATGACTTCATGGTCTTGCCGATGACCACCACACGGAGGTCCCTTCCGCCATGAGCGACAAAGGCTTGAGCAATGAAACGCCTGGTGGCGTGAAGATACGTATCGCCCAGGATCTCAAGCCGATCCATCAGCTCACACTGGTTTCTGACCAAAAAAATCGCCCAGCCGCCACCACCACGATCGCCCTTCAACACAAAGGGAAACGGCATGAGTGGTTCCTGGCTCTTGAAATGACGCGTAGTGAAGTCTTCTACCGATTCGTAGCAGAGAGTTTCAGGGTGGGGGGCATTGAATCTTCGAAAGAGCTGGATATTTGCATGCTTTCCCTCAAATCCGAACCTGTGAGTGTAGTTCGGAAAGATATTAGGACTGCGGGCCTTGCAAAATTCGTACTGGTGAGACTTGATGTGCTGGGTGACGACAACTGCTCGGGCTGAAGCAATTATCCTGGCTTCTTTTTCCGTGAAAAGGCCGGCTGGAGTCAGCCGAAGATTGACATCGCCCTTAACGCGGGGATGGAAGGACAGGATCATAAATCTCCAAAGCTTCTTGCTTATCCCGTCACTATCGCCTCGTCGTTTGCCCAAATCACCAGGCCTGTGGTGTAGGGCATTTCCATCTTTTGACGACTCGGCATGATCCTGATGGTAAACCCGTATTTGCCCGTCTGCAGACAGGGGATCTCTCCTTCAAAATGATGATTGCCATTGCCGTCAGAATCTACTGCTTTCATCTGTATGTTTTCTCTTTCCGTGAACTCATCTTCGAAGCTCAACGGTCCGAAATAGACGTCCACATCAACGTCATCGGGTTGGAGTTGATTCAGAAAAACATCGGCTCCTATCCTGAAGAGCCCAGACACCGGCACAGGAGCGTGGTCGAGCACGTTGACCCGGTTGATCCGAATCTGATCCCATCTAGTCAGCAGGTTCTGTCGCCACACGGCCAGGTCTTTGGCGCCCTTCATCTCATCCTTTGAAAGGTCCATGAAACGCTTCGAGGCGCTGACATAAAACCGATCTGAATACTCCTGAACCATTCGATGGCTGTTAAAAATCGGACAAAGATGACATATGGCCGCTTTCATTTTTTCCAGCCAGCCGCGGGGCAGATTATCCAAGCCCCGGTCGTAAAACAGGGGTGTGATCTCACGTTCCAGTAGATTGAAAATGTCCCGACTCTCAACCTCATCCTGCAAGTCATGGTCCTCATAGCTCTCCCCCCGCCCGATGGCCCATCCGTAACTCTGGTCGTAGCCTTCGTCCCACCACCCATCCAGGATGCTCAGGTTCAACACCCCGTTAGCTATAGCCTTCATGCCGCTCGTGCCGCAGGCTTCCATAGGTCTCCGGGGGGTGTTGAGCCACACGTCACAGCCTGCAAGCATCATGCTAGCCACTTGAATATCGTAATCCTGAATGAACACGAACCTGTGGCGAACTTCTTCTTGGTTTGCAAGGTGAATGATTTGCCTGATGAGCTCCTTGCCGGGGGCGTCATCGGGGTGGGCCTTGCCGGCCATAATGATCTGTACGGGTCGTTCGGAATCGGTCAGCAACTTGATGAACCGGTCTTCATCTTGCAGCATCAGGGCAGCCCGCTTGTAACGGGCAAAGCGACGGGCAAATCCAATGGTAAGTACCTCAGGGTTGAGCACTTGGGCTGCAGCGCTGAGTTCTCGGGCTGAGACGCCAGAGCTCTTGAGTTGGGCCTGCAACCTCCTTCTTGTAAAGGCGACCAGGCGCTCACGTCGCCTTTCATGGGTTCGCCACAGTTCCGAGTCGGGAATCCGCTCCACATGTTTCCACACCTTGTGGCTATCAGGATCTTCAACCCAGTTGGGGCCCAGGTATCGGTCAAGAAGTTCCGCCATGTCTCTCGATATCCACGAGGGGATGTGAATCCCATTAGTTATTGCATGGATAGGAATATCTTCCACAGGATTCTTTGGCCAAATTTTCTGCCACATGTTGCGGGAGACCTTGGCATGTAGCCGGCTAACCCCGTTGGCATGGGCTGAGAGCCTCAAGGCCAGCACGGTCATACAAAACGGCTCCTGATCGTTTGCGGGGTCCTGCCGGCCGAATCCCAAGAAGACCTTAAAGGCAATGCCAAGAGACTGCACATAGTCTCCAAAATAAGTGTGCATAAGATCTGGGGAAAACATGTCGTTTCCGGCCGGCACAGGCGTGTGGGTGGTAAAGGCATTTGTGGCAATTACGAACTCCCTTGCCGCATCAAAGGACAAGCCCTGCTCGTTTTTCAGGATGCGAATACGTTCCAAGGCAGAAAAGGCAGAGTGGCCTTCATTCATGTGATATGCGGAAGGTTCTATGCCCAGGGAGCGGAGGGCTTGAACGCCGCCAATACCCAGCACAATCTCCTGCCGGACCCGCATATCCCAGTCACCCCCATAGAGCCTGGAAGTGATGTAGCGATGTTCAGATCCGTTTCCCTTCAGGTTGGTATCGAGCAAGTACAGGGGAATCCGTCCCACCATGACGCGCCAAATCTGGATCTTGACTGACTCGCCTCGTATGGAGACCTCCACCGTGATCGGTTGGCCATGCTCATCCTTCATGAGAGTGATGGGCATGGTGGAAATATCGTTTTCAGGATAAGCTTCCTGCTGCCAGCCGTCGGCATT
>DAOUWN010000281.1 GCA_030667105.1 Deltaproteobacteria bacterium | reverse complement strand
GATGTTATCGCCCTTATCATGGCCGGTGGCAAAGGTGAACGGCTCTATCCATTGACAAAAGACCGATCAAAGCCAGCGGTTCCTTTTGGCGGCATTTACCGTATCATTGACGTAACCTTAAGTAACTGCATTAACTCCAATATTTATAAAATTATCGTTTTGCCTCAATACAAGGCCCAGTCCCTGGTCGAACATATAGAGGCGGGATGGAACATATTCAGCTATGCCCTTGGCCCCTACCTGAAGATTGTGGCGCCCCAGATGCGCACTGGAAATCAATGGTACCAAGGCACGGCCGATTCAGTGCGTCAAAACATCTACCTCATAGAACGAAACACCTCCGAAAATGACCATGTACTTGTCCTTTCCGGTGACCACGTCTACAAGATGGACTACAGCCACCTGAGGACCTATCATCAAGAAAGGGACGCAGATATTACGGTTTCGGTCATTGAAGTGCCTATTTCCGAGGCCCACCGGCTTGGGGTTTTAGAAGTTGCTGAAGACTACCGGATTACCGGTTTCCAGGAAAAGCCTCAATCTCCCACGCCAATTCCCGGAAATCCTGATCATGCCCTGGCTTCCATGGGGATTTACATGTTCAAAACCCCTGTGTTGGTGGACATCCTGAAGGCCTCGGACAAAGATGACTTTGGCAAGGATATCATTCCCGAAGCCCTGAAAAGATATTCCCTTCACGCGTTTCCCTATAAGAAGGAAAACCGAATTGAGGATTTCGTTTATACCGTCAAACAGGATGGCAGCCGTGTTCGTGTGCTAAATCCTTGCATACAGGATTCTTCGTATTGGCGGGATGTCGGGGACCTGGACGCCTACTGGAATGCAAACATGGATTTGACCGGAGTGGAGCCCGCCTTTAACTTGTACGGCTCCAAATGGCCTTTGAGGACTTTTCAGGCACAGTATCCGCCGGTAAAGACCGTCTTTAAGAATACCGGCGCCAACAGAATAGGCATGGCATTGGATTCTATAGTATCACATGGGACCATCATCAGCGGTGGCGTCGTGAAGAACTCTGTCCTCTCATATAATGTCACGGTAAGAAGTTATTCAGAGGTGCGTGAATCGGTGATCATGTCTGACGTGGAAATTGGTCGCCACTGTAGAATAATGAAGGCGATCATCGACAAAAAAAATATCATACCGCCTAATACAGAAATCGGATATGACCCTGAAGAAGACCGTAAGAGGTTCACGGTGACGCCTCGAGGCATTGTGGTCGTAGCAGAAGGGACTTTCAAGTAAGCAGGAAGAGATTGAGGAATTGTGATGCGATGTTTTCAAGCCGTCAAGGCGCAATCCCACAATCCTTAAATCTCTGACTCCTCAGTTAGCGTCGTCCTCCGACGTGTTTCTTGTCAAACTCGTTTAGCCATTTCCTTATCTTGACCACCTCCTGATCTATCTCCTTGGACTTCTCCGGGTCATATTCCTTAGCCCTCTTGAGGTGCCGATCCATGGCTTCTCGATATTGAACTGCGAGTTGTTTTTCCCCCTTGCTGATCTTGCTTGAGGCCATGGCGTACTCGATCGCTGCCAGCTTTTTGGTGATCATATCTTTTTGAATATCCGTTGAGGCAAAAGGAATGGCTTCAGCCAAGTAGCCTTTGGCCGTCTCAAAATCTGACATGGCCCCCTTGCTGAGAGCAAGGTTTGCTTTTCCGCATAACACCAAGAAAGTAATGCTGTTCGAACGCATCCGAATCGCCTGCTTTTCTGAGTCAGAAAGGGCGTATTTGGAGGCATGCGTAAGATATGACCGGACAGCCGAAAGATCCGGCGTCCGGCCTGTATTCAGGATATCGTCAGCTCGTCCTACCAGATAATCGGAAAGAACACCATATGCCTGTTTTCTTGTGTAAAACTCTTCCTCTGGCAAACCCTCAAGGATCTTTGGATCAGAAAAGCTAGCCACTCGGGTTTCCCCCATAGGGGCAAACCTGCCTTGCCAGAGCTCAATCATCTGCTTGTTGTGTTTGAAATAGAACTTGTTCGAATTCGACACACTAGACATCAAAAGAATGGCCAACACGAATGCAAAAGCGCCTATTGCGTATTTCAAGGTCTTATCCATGGGCTCTTCAGGTGGAGGTGTATAAGACGGCGGAGAAGGCGCTTCCGTTCGAGCCTTGGGTTTAGCAAGTTTGGGAGCCCCCTCTTTTTCCGCGCCTGGTTTTGATGGCCCCTCATCAAACCGCTTCAAGAGGAGCTTCTTAATCCTTTCGGTCTCTTTCTCGCTTTTCATTTTCCGTTTCTCCTCTGCCTTTAATTTGCTATCAGCACGCGCTTGTTCTTCTTCTTTCTTTTTCAGTCCACTGAACCGTTTCCACACCTTGTCAGAAACAGGGCTTCCCATATTCAACCCGTCCATACCTTCGGCCTTGTATCGTTGCAACCACCTGTAATAGGTAGATTGGGCAAGTCCTACCTTTTCCAAGGTGGCTTTGACCGAGCCAGGGATTAGTTGCACCCCATCCAAGATGGCCTTTTTTCTCTCGGCCTCTTGTGAAACGGCTACTTCTTTTGGTTTTACGGACTTCTTTTTCGTGGATTTTAGCAGGCTTTTCCGACCCATACTCCTGGCTCTTTACACTCCATCTCTGTGTTCAGAAACAATTGTCCATATATATGGTTCCACGCTTTTTGTAAAGGGATTTCTTTCGTTTGGGGGGTTGAGCTTGGCCGGTTTGCCGGTTGACCTATTCACGCTAATCCGCAGGACGTGGACTTAATCGTCTTGATCAACCTGACACGCGTCTGACGCAATGGTGGAAATGAAGCATCCGCCACCACCGCCACTGTCGGTACTGTCGTCCCCGGATGAGGATGAATACGTCAGGCCGATGCCGCCCGGGTCAACGATGATGCAGTTTTGGACCCCGTCGGCATCGCCATAATCACCGTCTTCGAGTAACAAGGTAACAGATTTCCTGTCACTACTAAATACGGACAATATTGTTAATTGATTTGGGTGCGGCTCTTTTGCGACGACCTCAAAAAGTTGTGATAACGGTCAGTTAGTGATTCTGCGGAGTCAAGTTCAAGCTGGCTGTTGCCGGAATAACATTGGGGCAAAACGATATGTCTGATCT
>DAOUWN010000204.1 GCA_030667105.1 Deltaproteobacteria bacterium | reverse complement strand
CGTGATTTACAGAGAAAAACTGACGCATTTGAGAATACTCGGTATTTCACTGACCATAGCCTCGATCATCCTGCTGAGGTTTTAACATGTTTGGCAAAATCTGCTACCATTTTGAAAATGGGGGAAGATACGGGACATTCTATGGTCCTCCTGTCCCCAAAATACACCCCAAGCGTGAATTCCAGGGTAACGAGACCCCACGCGCTGACAAGGATGCCAGGTCGGTAAGATATAATGTCATAGTCCCTAATCTGCCGGATGAACAGTTACATAGCGATTGCTTTTGACAGGGCGGTCGCAATGAAGACGAGGCCGACAGACCAAGCAAGCAGCCGGGGTGCCCAAACACGCCAATAACCAGCCCAAAATAAGCTTCGTGCGGATACTTTTTTTTAGTTCATGGTCTTTGCCTTGCCTTCAGATCATTCTAGCAGGGCTAGACCCTAGGTTGGAGTTCTGGCCCCTTGATCCTGTGTAGTGGTGTTTCCTGGCTACCCCAGGAGTAATCTCTACCGACAAGCCCTCTGGCTCTACCAAGAGTCCGTCGGACACCTGCAGAATTCTGTTGGCATAACCTGCGCAATCTGGGCTGTGGGTCACCATGACAATGGTCATCCCTGCCCCGTTGAGTTTAAGCAGAAGGTCCATAATGTCCCGGGTCGTTCTGGTATCTAGGTTGCCCGTAGGTTCATCGGCCAACAGCACGGGCGGTTCGTTAACAATGGCCCGGGCGATGGCTACCCGTTCCTTTTCTCCACCTGAAATCTGGCTGGGGAGACGCTTACCCTTACCACCCAGTCCCACCCGGTCGAGGGCTTCCTCGGCCATGACCCGCTTCTTCTTTCTGCTGGCCTTCAAGATGGTCAGAGGCAGCATGACATTTTCTGCCACTGTCAAGTAGGGGAGAAGGTGGAAGCTCTGGAACACAAACCCAAGAAACTCTCTTCTAAAATCCGCTCTTTGCTCTTTTCCCAGGTTGTAGACATCGATTTCATCAACAATGTATTTGCCTGACGTGGGTGCGTTCATGGCCCCCATCATGGACAGGAGAGTCGACTTGCCGGCCCCTGATTCCCCCATTACTCCCACAAACTCGCCGGCATCTATTTGAAAAGTCATGTCCCGGACTGCCTGAACAGCGGCATCCCCGCTTCCGTATTGTTTCATCAATTCTTCTGCAATGATATAGCTCATCGTCTGTCTTCCTTTTAAGAAATTTGGTTTTAGGCATCAGCGTTTAGCGCTTATGCTTTCAAGGGGTTATGTCCTGGTTCAAGGGTTCATGGGGTTACCAAGATTCTAAACCAACGAATGAAAAGTAACCTTCAATCCGCCTGAGGCGGAAACCTGTAAACGCCTATGAAAAACGACCAACCGTGAATCTTCAACCCTGAACCGGACAACCTGCGTAACAAAAAAACTAAATCGACCGGAGTGCCTCATTGGGATCCATCCGTGCCGCAAGAAGTGCCGGATAAATGCTCGACGCAAGGCCCATAAATAAGGCAAGGCCTAAGGCTCCCGCAGCCAGTTCGAAATTAAAGGGTACGGATACACTCTGGTTTTCGGCAAAAAGAAGAAGGGCCCCCTTCGTGGCCCCTAAGCCCAGGAAGTACCCCAGTATCCCTGCAATGCCGGAGACAATCCCGGCTTCGAGTAACACTATTCGAATGACGTGGCTTCTTCGAAAACCGATTGCGCGAAAGATTCCGATCTCTCCTGTACGCTCCCTGACGCTTCCCATCATGGTGACCAGCACAACAAGACTACCCACGAGAATGACCACAGCGGAGACACCGTAGGAAAATTTTTTGAACTGGCCAAGTGTCTCCATCCGGCCTTTTACTACCTGCTGAATGGCCATCACTTTGACGCCAGGAATAACAGCTGCAAGCTGTTTCACCATGCTGTTGATAGGGCAATCCTTGCAGAGTGCAGCGACCTCGGCCATGGAAATCTTCCCCTCTTTGTCTAGCAGTGCCTGGGCAGTGGCAAGACGCGCGAACACGAGTTGATCGTCTTGTGACCCAGTGGGTTGGAGAACGCCCGAGACCAGGAGTTCCCGGCCCTTGATTTCGAGACGGTTCCCCACGGTGAGGCCAAAAACGCGGGCAGCTTCAGCGCCCAGCAGCACGCTGTTCTCGTCGGGAACTGCCCCTTTTACTTTCCACCAAGGCTTCAGGATTTTAGAAGCCTCAAAATCGACTCCCGCCAGCAGGGCCCGCTGTTCACCTATGTTGATTACGCCAAGCACCAGGGGCCCCAATGCGGCAATATTAGCCGCGTTTTTGATCCCGTGGACTTTCTTCAGATCCTCCTCGCGAATTTCCTCCATTTCAAAGGAGACTCCGCCCAACGACAGGCCTCCATAGGTAAGGGAGAGATTTTCCGTTCTTGGGACCACCAGGATGTTTGCCCCGTACTTTTCGAGCTTGTGATTGATGTCGCGAGTCATGGCCTCAACCAGGCTGAGCAGGGCGACAACCGTTGATATACCAACGAGGAGGCCGGCAAGAACAAACCCAGCTTTGGCTTTGCGGCGCATCATGTTCCGAAAGGCAATGTCTTTAAGTGTCATCTTCAACTCCTTTGGCTGAAGTCAAAATACTGTTTCCCTGCAAGGATATCTTCGATTTCAATTACCACGTTGCCGTTTTCAATTTTCCTGTTCAACGGGGCAGGGTTGCACCCGCCCTTGACCTCGTTGATCAGAACAGAAGCAAATTTTCTCCCACAATTCCTGCAGACCATGACGTCATTTTCCTGGTAATATCCTTTGCCGGCGGGCCAACAAACGTCACAGGCGTCAAAGGCAGCGCGTATTACCCCATCTGAGCTTTTGAGAATGAAATACTTGACTGTGATGCCGTCATCAGCCGCATACTGGAAATGTTGCGCCCTGCCGTCGTCAAAATGACTTACCGGATAGGTGACCTGGGTCGCTGTTATCTTTGATGAAACAGGCGAAGGCACTGGGGCGGATTCCTGTGACCTGGAAGTCATGAAGTAAACCACGGCCGCTGTCAACAGGACAGCGCCGAACAGGATAGGGAGCACAGGTGAGCCTTTCTTTTTATCTGTTCCCAATACGGCAGCTCGTTTTGCTGCCCGCTTCTCAGTTGAAATGCCTTTTTTGTTCTGGCTTTTTTTCTTGTTGGACATGAACGACTCCTTTCTATAGCTATCAAGATATTAGAATCTGGGCCTATCAGGGAGATCGAATCTCGATAACAGGTCTCAAAACGCACAATGAAGGATACGCGAAGAAGCAGGAATTTCGGCTCCTACCCTATCGAGCATCTACCAAGTTGATACTTTCTGGTGAGAGATTTTCCGGCCTCTGGGCAAGAAAGCTGCGGCAGCGCAGGCGCACCTGTCTTTTCTGCCTCCAGACAATCCTAGGAGAGCCGGGAAGGATCTAACATAAAAGGGACAGTGTAATGAGGTAGATAGGGGAAGAAAGGCCTTTGCACAAGGTCCAGTCTTCCATTGTGAAATCACTGTGAAGATCAGAAAAGAGTTGTATGTCAGAGGCAACGACTGCAATGTCCAACGGTGAGAGATTTTCCACCTTAGGCAGAGCTAAGAGAGCAAGGTCGGGAACCTTTGACCTTGAGCATTCCGACATGTTGCACTGGGGTATCTCGGTCCCACAGCAGCAACTGATTGGCTCGGCAACAGTAATGGGTTTCGCGCAATGCTGGGTGCTCGGAACCGAGGGTTCCGTACAACAAGTTTTGGCTCCGGCACAAATCTGTGTACCGGGCATAATGCCAACGGCAAGTAAGCACATGATGAGGCCTACAACAAGAGGGATGCGAACGTTCTTTCTAACCGCAATACCGTCTCTCAAAGCTTGTAAGTGTCTGCCCGTTGCCATAGCTGCCATAATAAGACCTTTTTGAGGATCCGTCAACAATAGAAAGTCCTAGCAAAAAGTATACCATTATGATAGACTAAGAGTTAACTCAATACTAATTGATGGTTACCACCTTAAGGGCTAAAAGTAGGGGGCGGATAGTGTGAAACTAAATCGTCTCTTTGTGAGAAAGAAAATGCCACTTCAGAAAAAAACGTTTCAAAGAGCCTTAAAAAGATCCATGTGAAGATCATATTGTTATCTATGCTGTTTGATAGGAAATTAACTTTTGCTTCCCCACATTCTTAAATCTCGAAGGGGTTTGGACTACCGTCTAAACCTTTTACCGTGAAGCTTTAAAAGCCTCCACGCTCAAGGCTCGAGGGGCATGTCCCGCAAAGCCAGGGTTGATGGGGCCCGGCGCAGAACACGAGAGACCATGGGAGTGAGTTCCTCTCTGGTTTCCATGCGGCCTGCCACGAACCGGGCCAGGAGAAGCGCAGCAACAAAACCGGCCGGCGTGAACAAGGCCATCCCGACATTTTCATTCATCCCGAAAAGCCCTGAAAGGCTGTGCGATGAAAGGGCGCCTACCAAAAGGCCTATGACCGGAAACATATAGAGGAGAAAAAGTCCCTTCAATTTTGTCCTGGTACTCATGTAAAGCTGTACCTCATCTCCCACGCGGGCGCGGGCCGCGTTTTTTGCCTTGACCATCATGCGGTCCATACCCTGGACCGTGTGGCAGTGGTTCCTCTGTCGGCAATGGTCACAGGCCTCTTTTCGTCTTGTCGAGACCCATGCCCACCCGTCTTCAAGGCTCTCAACAGTACCTTTTTCCGTGGACATAATATCTGCCTCCTACACAGTCAACCGGCTTTCTCCAATCAATGCACTGTTTGTCGGCG
>DAOUWN010000083.1 GCA_030667105.1 Deltaproteobacteria bacterium | reverse complement strand
TGGTTTTTCATTCGACGTTGGACGTTCAATGTTCGATGTTCGACGTTCATCTTTCAAAACAATTCCGTACGGCATAAATGTAACCTGTGAACATTTACAAAACAACTTATCACTTATGGGGTCCTCGACGGTGGCAGATGAGGTACTTTCTACAACAAGGTTTCGGGTTTATGCAAGTCATCAATGCTGCCTCTCTTTGTACTCGGGGTTTCAGCGCACAGGAGTGAGCAAGATCGGGCCTTTTTCAGAAAGCTATTACTTGATGGTATCGTAAAAAGTCGTCACTCCGGTGAAAACCGGAGTCCAGAGCCTTTGTAACTAGCTGAACGAACTGGCTTCCGGCGCCTGCCCCGGACCACGATCCGGGGTTCGCCGGAATGACAGAAAGGGGGGTTTTTCGACTTTTTACGAGACCGTCATCTTTTGGAATTGTCGCTTTTCACATTAGTTCGAAAAAAAACGGTTTCCTCTGCGGCTCGGCGGTGAACTGTTAAGAAGATCGATTATGGACACTTTTCTGTCGGAAAAACATCGGACTGTGCGGCGTTCAGTGCGTGCCTTTTGCGAGCGCGAGCTTGAACCAATTGCCAAGGAGATCGACCAGGAGGCCCGCTTCCCCTGGGAAGTGGTGGAAAAAATGGGTAAGCTGGGCTACTTTGGAGTTCAGGTGCCCAAAGAGCTGGGTGGAGCAGGGATGGACTCGGTGAGCTACATCATCGTGATTGAAGAAATTTCACGGGCTTGCGCCGGCCTTGGACTCTGCGTGACCGTTCACAACAGCGTGGCCGTCTACCCGCTTTTGGCCTTTGGCTCCCAAGACCAGAAACGCAGATGGGTGCCGCCTCTTGCCAGGGGCGAAAAAATAGGGGCCTTCTGTCTCACGGAACCCAACGCGGGATCCGACGCGGCCGGCATCGAAGCCACAGCCATCCGCCACGGTGACCATTTTCTGGCCAACGCCAACAAGGTCTTTGTCACCAACGGCGGCGTTGCTGATGTTTGCCTGATCTTCGCCCGCACAGACCCCAAAGCCGGCCGCAAGGGGATTAGCGTGATTATTGCCGAGCGAGGCACTCCCGGATTCGTGGTGGGTGATCTTGAGGATCTGTGTGGCATGCGGGCCAACCCGGTTACATCGATTCGCCTTTATGACTGCCAGATACCGGCCGAAAATCTCTTGGGAAAGGAAGGCATGGGGTTACGTATCGGGCTTGCAGCGCTTGATACCGGCAGGGTCGGTATTGCTGCCCAGGCCGTCGGTATTGCCCAGGCCGCGCTCGACGAAGCGATCCGGTACGCCAAACAACGCCGCCAGTTTGGTGTTCCCATCGCCAGGCACCAGGCTGTGCAGATGATGATCGCTGACATGGCCACGCATGTAGATGCGGCCCGGCTTATGGCCTTTCGCGCGGCTGTGCTGCGCGACAAGGGGAAGTCTTTTACCCAGGAAGCGGCCATGGCCAAGCTCTATGCATCAGAGGTTTCGAGCAAGGTGACGGACATGGCCGTCCAGATCCACGGCGGATACGGGTACTCCAAATCGTACCCTGTGGAGCGGTACTACCGCGATGCCAGGGTGACGAGAATTTACGAGGGAACCAGCGAGATTCACCGCATGGTTATTGCCAGGGGTGTATTGGGATAGAGGAGGCCGGATGGGATTTCACATCATTGTATGCGTCAAAGCCGTGATTGTGGACACCTCGCATGGGCGGTTGATCCGGTCGCCTGATCAATTGGCGCTGAACCCGTTTGATCGGCCGTCTCTGGAGGCCGCTCTGCGTATGAAGGAAGAGCATGGCGGGAGAGTGACCGCTCTTTCCATGGGCCCGGCGGCTTGTGCTTTCGTCCTCTACGAGACCATGGCCATGGGTGTAGACCGTAGCGTTCTGCTTTGCGACCCTGCGCTTGCCGGATCAGATACGCTCGCAACGTCCACCGCTCTGGCTGCCGCAATCAAGAAGCTCGCCCCCTTTGATCTGGTCCTTTTCGGCACCAGGACAACCGATAGCGACACGGGCCAGGTAGGACCACAGACCGCTGTCCTGCTTGATCTGCCTCTGGTGACCTGGGCGCATTCCGTTGAGCATGAGGGCTCTGGCCTCCGCATTGACCGCAGGGCTGATGGATTCCAGGAGGAGTTTGCACTTTCTCTGCCGGCTGCGCTAACCATCCATCCGGCTTCGGCACAGCCCAGGGATATCGGGCTTTTGGGGATCGAAGCAGCTTTCGAGCAAGGAAAGGTGGAAGAGTGGGGCTTGGAAGACCTGGGCCTTTCCCGGGACCAGGTTGGAGAGGCAGGATCACGTACCAGTGTGCTCTCTTTGACGCCGGTTGCCAGGGAAAGAAAATGCGAGTTCATATCGGGCACTGCAGAGGAGCAGGCCGAGGAATTGATAACGCGACTGAAGGAATCGGGGTTGATCGGATAATGGCAGATAATCCTGGAAGGGAAGTCTGGGTATGTGCAGATCTGAGGAGTGAGAGGCTTTTCGGGTATTGCCTGAATGTCCTGGCCAAGGCCCGTGATCTGGCCCGGACAGTGTCACAAAAGGCCGTGGTTGTGCTCATGGGTTCGTCAGCCCATGACAGGCCCAAAGGTTCCTCTGGCCCCCCATGCCTGTCAGTCGATTTCGTCGCCCAGGACTGCATCGCCCACGGCGCTGACCTGGTCTATATTCTGGATAACCCGGATCTGGTCACGCCAAGGGCTGATATCTACGCAACGGCCCTGGCACAGGCCGTCCGGAAGTACGAGCCCAGGCTCGTCTTATTTCCGCTTACCGACTTTGCCCTGGAACTGGCGGCACGGACTGCAAGGATCAATAATGCCGGCCTGATCGCTGACTGTGCGGATCTCAAGATTGAACAGGACCGAGTGGTGGCGACATGCCCGTCATGGGGCGGCCAGATCATGGCCGAGATCACCTTTTCAGGCAGTCTTTGTACCGGATTTGCGACCGTTCAGCCCCATGCTTTTCAAGCGATCGAGGTTCGTGGTGAGCCTGGCACCGTCGAGCATATCCGACTGGATCGTCTGGATGCGCCCAGAGGTCTGAAGCTCATATCAAGATCGGTTGAGCCTCAAGAACGTCGGAAGCTGGAAGAGGCTGACGTAGTCGTGGTTGGAGGAGCCGGGCTCGGCAACGCGGATGGGTTTGCCCTCGTACGTCAACTTGCTGCTGCGTTGGGAGGCGAGGTAGCTGCGACCCGGCCGCCAGTGCTTCAGCATTGGGTGGATGAAGAGAGACTCATCGGACAAACCGGAAAGACCGTTCGGCCCGGACTGCTTTTTTCCATTGGCACTTCGGGAGCGGTACAGTATACAGCCGGAATCATGGAAGCTGAAACTATCGTGGCCATCAACCGCGACCAGAATGCGCCCATCTTCCAGGTTGCCGACCTGGGCATCGTGGCGGAAGCAAAGACCTTTGTGCCTTTACTCACTGCCAGGGTCAAGCAGGCGGTGATGCGCAGCCTTGCGGACGCCTTGCCTGAAGATAAGGAAACAAAGACCAGGACCGGTTTTGGCGCGAAAGTGCTCAAACTCAGAGAGGCCCTTCAGTGGACCCGGGAGAACTTGGCCGAGGCCACGGGCGACTACCCAGAGTTTATCGAGCAGGTCGAAAACGATGAGATCACGCCATCAGTGAGCTTTGTGCTCAGGCTTGCCCGCATCCTGAAGGTCGATCCTGGCACCTTCCTTCGCGAGGAGGAAAAGACCGTGATCCGGGACCAGCGGGCACAGGCATTCATCAAGCGCACCCAGAACTACTCCTACCAGACTCTTACCCCCGGAGCCGAGAACGAACACCTGCGCGCCTTTATGATCACGATTGAGTCCAGACAGGCCCACAAGCCAGTGGCCTACAAGCACGAGGGCGAAGAGTTTATCTTGGTGATGGATGGAGAGCTCCAGCTTACTCTGGGCAGCAAGACCCACCACGTCAAACCGGGCGAGTCCATCCATTTCAACTCTGAGATCCCCCACAAGCTCAAAAGCCTCTCCGATGAGCCCACACGCTGCGTGGTCGTGCTCTATACGCCTTGAGGCGGGAAATAGGCTGCCTTTGACGAACTGGTTGTGAATCACAAGGATAGACTGTTTAATCTGTGCTACTGGTTCCTTGGAGATTATCATGAGGCGAACGATTCTGCCCAGGACGCATTTTTGAGGGCATATCTGTCTTTGATGAAATTCCGATTAGAATCAACGTTTTCCAAGTGGCTTTATCGAATCGCAGTCAATACATGCAAGAACAGGCTCAAGTCATCTGAGTACAGGCGAAAAAAAAGATGGCTTGGCTTGATAATCCAGCTAATTCAGATTGGATGAAGAAGCTAAAGTAAAGGTTGAAGAACATCTTCTAACCTGTAAGGGTTGCCAAGAGGAGCTTGCTTCCTTTGAATATGACAAACTGACCAAACGTCCGCAATCCATTTATGCAGAAATTCCTGCCAAACACTACAGCTCCTTTTGCGAGAAATTGCAACTGTTAGGCGATTTTGAGACCCCCCCGCCAACGCTAGCTGCGTTTCCCGGCGCCAGAAGGGGAAAAAAGCGTAGTGGTTACGATTACGTTTTTGCTGAAGTGATGTTGAGTTACTTGGACGCCGGCCGCACAATCAAAGAGCGGCAGGCGTCACGCATTGAAACTGTAACAAGAGCTATGTTCTTGTCCTATGGCAACACGAAAAAAAAGCAATCGGAAAAATCACGGCAAAGGCAATCATGATCATGGTCAGCATTGGCCCAAGATGAAGCATCGAGTAACTGAAGGCCACCAAGGGCAGAAGGCCCATGCGAACAGCAGACCTCAGTGTCTCATGCCTGACAATGAAATCAGCTATGGGTGGTGAGTATGCGTAATAGGTCTTAACGAACATTCGTCCGGAGGCACAGGGAAGAAGATGCGCATCCCTGAATTTTCTGAGCGTTGCCACGTGTGGCTCCAGGAGCGACCCAAAGGCTGCTGTTGCTATGAAACAATCATCAGATGTCTCGGCGCCTGCTTCATTGGAATAGTCCGAAGATCCGCTGCTATTGGTCGCCTTGACTCGATACGCATAGTCCGTATTTGGCTCCAGGGCTTCATCGTTGTCGCTGTAAGCGGTTACATTTGCACCCACAGTAGCTATCTGAGCCCAGCTTTCCCCGGAGCCTGTTGTGCTCCCGTCATCAGAATCTATTTGCTTGGTCGTTTTTTCAGAGACTGTTTTTCTCTCTATGGTAAATTCAGTTTCATCAGAAGAGTTGTCTGTCCATGAGACATCTATCTGCTTGCTGGAGGCGGCCGAAGCCGTGAGACCGCTTGGTGCGGGCAGGGAAGTAGTGGCGTTAACCTCATTGGAATATTCGGAGTTGTGAGCGCTGTCATATGCCATTACGCGATAATAGTAGGTGTTTGACAAAGTTAGGCCTGTGTTGCTGAAAGTGGTTACATCTGTGGCAACAGTAGCTATTTCTGCATAGGTTCCCTCTAATCCGGTTTTTTGTTCAATTTTGAAGCCCGATTTTTCCAGGGAATTGTCCGTCCACGAGAGATCCACCTGACTGCTTGAGACTGCAGTAACCGTAAGGCCGCTTGGTGCGGGCAGATAGGTCGTGGCGCTGATGTCGTTGGAATAGTCGGAGTTGCCAGCGCTATTATATGCTGTCACGCGGTAATAGTAGGTGGTAGACTCATCAAGATTGTTGGTATCTTCGAAATTCTCAACATCTACACCAACTTCACATATTTCAGTATAGTCATCATCTGATTCTGCCTTTCGTTCTATTTTGAAACCCGCCGCCTTCCCTGAGGAATTATCTGTCCAGGAGAGATCTATCTGGCTGCCGGAGACTGCTGTGGCCACCAGATCGCTTGGCGCAGCAGGGTAGGTCGTGGCACTGCTTTCAGCGCAATAGCCAGAGTAGCCACGGCTGTTATATGCCCTGATTTGGTAGGAGTAAACCGCACACTGATCCAAATCTGTATCTGTATATGTTTCAGTATTTGCATTAACCACAGCTATTTCCGCAAAGGTTCCATCTGTTTCCTTTTTTCTCTCAATGCTGAAGCTCGACTCATCAAAGGAGTTGTCAGTCCAGGATAGACCGATGTCAGTGTCTGATAGGGCTGTTGCAGCAAGGTCGCTGGGGGCCTCGGGTACCGATATGCTGCCAATAAACTGTCCAAAGCTCGCCGGTTCGGTCTCCGTATAATCGGGAATGGATTCAACATCGTAATCAGAAGTTCGGATGACGGATACCCTCCCATCCTCGGTGTCGTCCCCGCGACAGGTCACGTAAACATAAGCTCCGTCCGGCGTGACCGACACGCCGACCGGTTGTTTCCCAACATCATAAACTGTTTTAACTACATCGTAGTCAACCACGTCGTCAGCGGTTTGAATGACGGATACCGTGCCATTCTGGCTGTCACTGTTTCGACTTGCCACGTAGATATAGTCTCCACTCGGTGACACTGCCACACCCATGGGGGCGCGCCCAATGTCCTTGATGCGCGTGTAGAGTCCGGTCACTTCTTTCCTGGTATTGGTGTCGATGACAGATAGCGTGTTATCCTCATGATTGGTTATAAAGACGTACTCTCCGTCAGGCGATACAGCAACACCAACAGGATCTTTTCCAAGGTCCTCAACACTCCAGACGACTTCACCGCTGGAGGCGGCAATGACTGATAGCGAGCCATTTTCGTCATCTTCCGTATTACCGTCACGATTTGCCACGTAGATGTATTGTCCGTCAAGTGATACTGCCACACCCATAGGGGTGCGCCCCACTTCAATGGGAGGGCCGACTACTTCTGGCGAGCCGTCCGAGTGAATGCCGGTGTCAATGACAGACACCGTGTCATCTCCCCGATTGGTCACATAGACAAAGCGTCCATTTGGCGAGGCTGCCACGCCCACAGGTCTTTTCCCAACTCCAAGTGTATGGATGAGTTCTCCCTTAGACGTATCAAGCACATAAACGGCTTTGGCATCAGGATTTGCCACATACACGTATCCGTCAGGAGTGATTGCCACGCCAATAAACGCGTTGCCCTGAAGCTGCTCTTCAACACTAGTGACTGTGAACGTGCGGTCAAGTATCCCGATGGTCGATACCGCGTCACTATTACGATTTGCCACACAGGCAAAGGTGGCTGACTCGGCTGGGCTGGGCTGAGTCAGAAAAAACCAGAGGACCGCAACAAGACTAAGATGCCATATTTTCTTCATAGCATACTCCACAATACATATTTTCAGAATCATGCTCAAACAGTTGCTGAAATGTGTCATGACCGCATGTAGAGCAAGAACCGTGCACAATCAGCTGGCTGCGATAGGTAGCGTATAATTACAGGTAGTTATGGAGTATTCATACGAAGGTGAGCCTGCATGATTGAGCAATAAAGGTTACAAAAAGGGCAAATAATTACTCAATGCGGCGGCAAGAGGTTGCGCAGTGTGAAAATAATTACCACATGTAAGATCGCCAAGCGATCTTACATGGAGCGGAGGATTCGGGAAAGCTCACGAGTCATTTCAAGGACCTTTAGGGCGTGAGCTTGTGTGAGGGAGCCTGTGCCGCAGCTTGGGGTGATGAGGGATTGGGCCGAAATTGTCGCCCGTGCGATGCCCAGCGCCTCCAGCCGATCTACCTGGACTCCCCATTTTTCTACGAGGCTGGACGGCGTTTCCCTCTCAATATCTTTGCTGTCTGATGTAGGCACTATCCCCCAGGCTAGGATGCGATTCTGATCGAAAAAGCGCTTGAGGGGCTGTTCGTACAGGGCCAGCCGATCAAAGAAGCCATAAGCGTCAAAACTGAGTATGTCTGCCGGGGAATCGAGGATCAG
>DAOUWN010000074.1 GCA_030667105.1 Deltaproteobacteria bacterium | reverse complement strand
TGGATATACTTAAGAAGAGCCCTTGTTTGCACTGTGAGTTGTTTGCTGGCGGGATTGCCTGCCCTTATGTCAAGGGGTGCAGCAAGATTGACGAGTTTCAACGGGTGGCAGCAGTTCACTGCACGCTTAGTAAATATCAGGATGTACGCTCCATGGCTTAAATCCAAGGCAACGACAGCGCCACAGTGGCGCCGAAAAGGTTGTCGAAATGACATATGTTCATTACGCCCCAAACCACTCTCTTAAAGCCTACAGGACTTGACCATGTTCGAGGTAAATGCCCTGACTGATGAGCAGTTGGCCGGCCAGCGCCTTATGGTTGGTTTTAAGGGCACGGTCCTGGATGATGAGTTGCGATCCATGATCAACGAAATTCGTGTCGGAGGGCTCGTCTTGTTCAAGCGCAACGTGTCTGATCCTTCCCATCTGAGTAGCCTTTGTCAGTCAGTGCAGGCCTTCGCAATAAAAACTGGCAACCCGCCACTTGTGATTGCCATTGATCAGGAAGGTGGCCCGGTAGCTCGGCTAGGCCCTCCTTTTACGGTTTTTCCGGGAAACCGGGCAATTGGGAAGGCCCGGTCAGAGGAAGCTGCCAGGGAATTTGGCACAACAACGGCAAGGGAACTCAAGGGAGTCGGAATCACCATGGATTTTGCGCCAGTACTGGACGTGGTGCCAGAGGATCTCGACTCTGCTGTTATGGTGGAACGTGTGTTCGGAGATAGCCCGGAGTTGGTGGCAGAGCTTGGCACGACTGTTATTGAAAGCCTGCAGGAGAACGGAGTTGCGGCAACTGCCAAGCATTTTCCTGGTATAGGTCGCACCACGGTCGATTCTCACATGGATCTTCCCATTCTCGAAACCGAACGCGATATTCTTGATTCGAGCGATCTCGTCCCATTCAGGGCTGCTATCCGATGCAACGTGGAGGCCGTGATGTTATCACACGTGGTCTATAGGGACCTTGACCCGGAATGGCCTGCAAGTCTTTCATCGGTCATTGCAAAGGAGCTGTTGCGGGAGACCATGGGCTTTAAAGGGATTGTCATAACAGACGACCTTGACATGGGGGCTATCGACAAACACTTTGATGTGAATACGTTCGTAGAAAGGATCTCTGACGCTGAGATTGATATCGCACTGATATGTCATGATCAAGTTAAGGCCGAGGCAGCCTATGGGGCGCTGTTGAAGGCCATACAGCGGTCAGAGGATGTGAGGAGAAAGACACTTGCATCTGTGCAACGTATTCTGAATCTAAAGGAAAAATACCCATCATAGATAGTTCTTTTTCCCACAATATCATACAACGAGTTCACCGCATCCTAAGGGAGGGTCTTGCCCACAGTCAAGGATTTGACATCCGCGTAGAGCCCGAATCAAACTCATTTTCGGTTATATCCCAAGGCATCTGAAGAAATACGGTGTAACCATTGGCAATGATACGAAATTATCTGCATGCGGCGTTGTGGCACGATTCCTGCTTTCTGAGGGAACTGTTACATTTTTTCTATTCACAGTTAGGAAACTCAAAGGAGGAGTGTCATGGTTAGATACAAAGAACTTGGCTTTGTCAACACCCGTGAAATGTTCAAGAAGGCCATGGAGGGCGGATATGCCGTGCCGGCCTACAACTTCAACAACCTTGAGCAGCTTCAGGCGATTATTAACGGCTGTGGCCGATCCAGATCCCCGGTAATCCTTCAGGTCTCCAAGGGCGCCCGCGATTACGCCAACGCCACTCTCCTGCGCAATATGGGAAAAGGAGCTGTCGAGATGGCAAGGGAGCAAGGCTACGATATCCCCGTCGCTCTTCACCTGGACCACGGCGGCACCTATGAACTGTGTGTTTCCTGCATAGACAGTGGGTTTTCGTCCGTGATGATAGATGGCTCGCACCATCCCTATGAGAAAAACGTTGAGTTGACCAAAAAGGTCGTGGATTATGCCCACAAATACGATGTCAGCGTTGAAGGTGAGCTTGGCGTATTGGCAGGTATTGAAGACGACGTTGTTGCGGCCAAATCGGTTTACACCCAGCCCGAAGAGGTCGAAGACTTCGTGAAGAAGACAGGCGTTGACTCCCTTGCGATTTCAATAGGCACGTCTCACGGCGCCTACAAGTTCAAACCGGAGCAGTGCACACGCAACCGAGAGGGGGTCTTGGTCCCGCCACCGCTGCGCTTCGATATCCTTGAGGAAATCCAAAAGCGAATCCCTGGTTTTCCCATCGTGTTGCACGGATCCAGCTCTGTTCTTCCAAAATACGTTGATCTCATCAACAACAACGGCGGGGCACTGGAAGCCGCTGTTGGTATTCCCGAAGATCAACTGAGAAAGGCAGCAAAATCCGCTGTGTGCAAAATAAACATTGACTCCGATGGACGGCTCGTCGTTACGGCCATTATCCGGAAGGTATTCAACGAAAAGCCTGCTGAGTTTGATCCGCGCAAGTACCTCGGTCCTGCACGCGACGAGCTTATGAACATGATCATTGAGAAGAACAGGAATGTGCTCGGTAGCGCGGATCAGTATTGATGGTATGTGTCGGCAACATCGATCATTAGTTAGTGTCCATCCAGAAATGAGGATTTTTGTTCAAGATCAAGGCATGCGAAAAAAATAACCGCAGGCATATGTGTGATATTCCGAGGATTATTTTTTGAGCATAACGCCGAGATTGGGCAAAAAGACCATTTATGGATGGACAATTACAGGCAAGAACGGGAGACAACATCATGTCAAGGAATTTGTTTGTCACCGCCACGGAACCGAGAAGCGGAAAATCAGCCATTTCTCTGGGAGTCATGGAATTGCTAGTGAGAAATGCGGAGAGAGTCGCCTTTTTTCGCCCTTTGATCAATAGCGATCCGGCCACCGAGAAGAAAGATAATGACATAAATCTGATTTCTTCTCACTATAAGCTGGGGATTCCGTACGGCGAAATGTACGCCTATACCACCGCCGAAGCCAACAACCTGATGACTCAAGGCAAATACGAGGAGTTGCTTGAAGGAATTGTCGACAAATACAAGGAGATAGAAAAGAGTCACGATTTTGTGTTGTGTGAAGGCACCGACTTTGTGGGTGCGACGTCTGCATTTGAATTCGATATCAATGCCGAGATCAGCAACAACTTGGGATGTCCTGTTCTGTTAGTCGCAAATGCCTACCAGAAAACCGTGGATGAAGTCCTCCGATCGATTGAGATGTCCGTTGGGTCCTTATTCGACAAAGGATGCAATGTCATTGCCACGGTCGTAAATCGAACAGACTCGCAAAACGATGAAGAAATCACCAAACGATTGAAAACAAATGTCTTGAATCCCGAACAACTGGTTTACACCATACCGGACGAGAGGTTCCTCGGAAGTCCGACCGTGAGAGAAATTGCCAAGCTCATGAATGCAGAAGTACTTTATGGTGAAGAACAGTTGAACCGGCACGTTTACAGCTTTACCGTAGCGGCAATGCAATTGCGGAACTTCCTTGGAAGAATCAAGGATGGGACCCTGATTATTACTCCCGGAGACAGGGCGGACGTTATTGTCGCCTGCCTTTCCGCTGTGTCGTCAACGTCCATGCCGAACATTGCGGGGATCATGTTAACGGGCGGCTTGAAACCAGAAGAACCGGTCTGCAAATTGATCGGGGGGTTTTCCAATATGGTGCCGATCATCAGCGTGAAAGGGGATACGTTCCCGTCGGCTATATCGGTTGACAATGTTCACGCTGTGATCTCGCCGGAGAACCAGCGGAAAATCACCCGGGCTCTGGAGATCTTTGAGAGAAATATCGATGTAGAGGTACTGGGGGGAAAGATCCTTGAAACTCAGGTCTCTATTGTCACGCCGAAGATGTTTGAATACGAACTGATCCAAAAGGCCAGGGCACACAAGCAGCACATTGTCCTGCCTGAAGGCGAAGAAGAAAGGATCTTGCGGGCTGCCGAGATATTACTCCGTCGCGAAGTCGTAGATATAACCCTCCTTGGCAATGAACAGCAGATCCGGAACAAAATCGCCCAACTCAGATTACGGATGGAGGGGGTCAATATCGTTGAAGTGCATGGATTTTCCTCTTTTGATGATTATGTCCAAACCTATTATGATCTGCGAAAACATAAGGGCATCACAATGGAGATCGCCAGGGATAATATAAGCGACGTGATCTTTTTCGGCGCCATGATGGTTCATAAAGGCCATGCTGACGGCATGGTTTCAGGGGCAGTTCATACGACCCAGGATACTATCCGTCCCGCCTTTGAAATCATAAAAACCAAACCCGGTTTTTCCGTTGTTTCCAGCGTGTTTCTTATGTGCCTAAAAGACAGGGTTCTCGTTTACGGTGACTGTGCGGTGAATCCGGATCCGAATGCGGAAAGGCTTGCTGAAATTGCTCTCAGCTCCGCCCAGACTGCCAGGATCTTTGGTATTGAGCCCAGGGTGGCCATGTTGTCTTATTCAACCGGGGAATCAGGCAAGGGAGAGGACGTTGAGAAAGTCCGTGAAGCGACGAGAATTGCCAAGGAGATGTCCAAGGAATCTGATCCGGATTTGAAACTGGAGGGACCCATGCAGTATGATGCCGCGGTTGATCCGGAGGTGGCAAGAACCAAGATGCCTGAGAGCGAAGTCGCAGGCAATGCCACGGTTTTTGTGTTTCCTGACTTGAACACTGGGAATAACACTTATAAGGCGGTTCAAAGGTCGGCCAATGCTGTGGCGATTGGTCCTGTCCTTCAGGGTCTCAATAAGCCTGTAAATGATCTCAGTCGTGGATGCACGGTTGCGGACATCGTTAACACGGTCGCGATCACAGCGATTCAAGCTCAGGCTGACAAAGGGTTGTTGTAAAAATACTGGTCATCTCCGGGCCCTTGCGAAATCCAGGATGATTGATATCGCCTGGAACAAAAAGCCTTCGTCCCACGGCGATCATGGCAACCGCGCGCGCAGTCCGGACTTTTTTGAGAAGTTATGTGGCAGAAAATGTGCTATCCGCGTATTATGACCCTTATCGCCAATAAAGAAATAGGAAGGAGATTACCATGAGAAATGAGACTATTGTTTCAGGATTTACACTTAGGGGAAGGGAGATTCTGTCTTCGTATGCAACGTTCACCCTCGAAGGGGCTATGACAGCCCGGGTCCAGCGCGGCAAAGACTCGTGGACAATTTCGGAACGAAACGGGATTGCCAAGGGAACGTCAGACGGCGAAGCCGAAGCTATTTATATCCCCAATAAGAGGGCAATACGGTCTATTGAAAAAAATATTGTTCCTCTCCTTCCAAAGAAAGTCGTGATCAGAAAACCCTGGGATATTCTTGACGCTTGTGCAGCATTCGATCTCAAGTTGGTTGAAGGGGCCGGCCCCAACAAGAAACGGTGGGGTGGTAATGCTTGTCTTGCTGCGTCAACTGTTTTCTTTCAAACATTGCTGAAGGCTTCAGGATACAAGGCCTGGGAGCTTCTCAGGCCAAAAGGCGGGCTTAAGACCTTCTACATGCCGAACATCGGTTTTAACATGGTTTGCGGAGGCGAACATGTCCCTGGCACAAAGCAGGACATTCAAGAAATGTTCTTTTTTGCAATGAATGAAAAGTCGATCAAGGGCGTGTTTGAAACAGCAACGAAGTTTTTCAGGCAGTTTGAAAAAAATCTCGTTCGTGACGGTCTGCCCACCGGCACTGCAAAAGAGCGGGGCTTTGTTTTTCCCGTAAAGGATAACTTCGAAGGTCTTAGTCGCATCAAGGAGTGTGCCGGGCAGCTCAAGCTCAAGAAGACAGACTGGGCAATCGGTACAGACAACGCTTTTTCAGAATTGCAAAAAACCGAAAAATTGCGCAAGGAAGGCAAATACGACATGCGTTTTTCGGGAATGGGCATCAAGACACGCGAAGAGCTGATCAAGTTCAACTGGTCAGTCGTAAAAAGCGCCCCGAACTTCGTTACCATGGAAGATCCTGGAAGTGAATCTGACGCCGAAGCACATCGTCTGATGACTGGGAAATACGGCAACCGTGTCCAGATAGTTATCGACGACGCGGCCGTGACCCAGATGCGTTTTATCATCCCGTTCCTTGCGGCTCCTGAGCGAAAGAATCGTTGTGGCAACTCAGTCCTCATAAAGCTGAATCAAGCCGGAACATTTACCGAAACGTGTCTGGCAACAGAGATCGTTCTTGGTCTTGCTCGTGTCGACCGGGTTGAGAAGTTCCTGAAGGCACGCAAAGATCTTGAAGGTGTGCTCCGGCAGCTCAAGGAACTTGGTGTGGGCAGCCTGCAAGAGGCCATTAATAACATCAAGAAGGGCGGATTTACGGCATTTTTTTCCCACCGCTCCACAGAGGGCACATCCGAATTCCTGCCTTATATGCCGCTCATATACGGTTCGGTGTCACGCAATCTCTGGTTTAAGGCTGGTGCGCCGAACGGGGAACGCAACCTCCAGAATTACAATCCGTTGATCAGGGCGGAAGAAGAGATGCGCGAGAGGAAAATCAGGACCGTTGTGGCAGGATTCAAAGGATTGCCAGATGAGGTGAAGATTGCCGGCCTGAGGTAGGAGGATTTCTCGTGAGAAGAGCAAAATTGCATAGACACGCCAAAGTTGTGGCAACCTTAGGGCCAGCTTCGTCTACTGTTGATATGATTTCTGACCTGATTCTGGCAGGCATGAATGTGGCCCGGTTGAATATGAGTCATGGGACTTACGAAGGACATGCCGAGCTTATTGCCAATGTGCGAAAGGCATCCAGTTTGGTGGGGTTGGAAGTCGCGGTTCTTCTTGACCTTCCAGGGCCAAAGATTCGCGTAGATAACGTACTGCATGGACTTGAGCTGAAGAATGGTGACACTTGGGTCATAGGACCAACAAGCGTGCAAGAGGACTATCCGGAGTATAAGGATTGTTTTATTCCGATCACATATGAACACCTGGTAGATGACTGTGAAAATGGTGTGCGTATACTTTTTGATGATGGATTGATTGTAGCAAAGGCCGTTGAAAAGGATCGAGACGTATATAAAATCGAAGTTCTAGTGGGTGGCATCCTGAAGTCTAATAAAGGAATAAATCTTCCTGATTCCAGAGTTTCCGCACCGAGTTTTACGGAGAAGGATCGTGAAAGCCTCATGTTTGGCATTGAGCATGACATTGATTATGTTGCCTTGTCTTTTGTGCGGAAAAAAGGCGATGTGGTGAAACTTAAGGATTTTCTTCATGGACTGGATAAGAATATTCCCATTGTTTCAAAGATTGAAAATCGAGAAGCCATTAATAATATAGAAGAAATTCTCGGTGTGTCTGATTTGATCATGGTCGCTCGAGGTGACATGGGGGTTGAGATAGGTAACCATCTTGTTCCTGCTGTCCAAAAGCGGATTATTTCTTCATGCAACTATCGTGGAATACCGGTCATCACTGCCACTCAAATGTTGGAATCCATGGTTGAAAATTCCACTCCCACCAGGGCTGAGGCCTCTGATGTAGCGAATGCTATTTGGGACGGGACGGATGCCGTAATGCTCAGCGCTGAAACAGCCTGCGGAAAGTATCCCCTTGAGGCTGCTCAGATGATGGGAAAAATAATCAGAGAAGCAGAAAAAACGCCAAAAGAAAGACCTTCCTTAAAGTCCATGGATCTGACCAATGTGGATGATGCTACAATGATCGGGGCATCAATAATAGCTGAAAAGATCCAAGCCAAAAGAATTCTCTCAGTGACTCAGTCAGGGAACTCTTGTCTGAAAATGTCCCGGTTCAGACCACAAACGTCAGTTCTGGGAGTTTCCAATTCTTTGTCGGTTGTGCGGAAAATGTGTCTCTACTGGGGCGTTAGCCCTTTTTTCTTAGATGAGTATGATGAGGATGACAGTGAACTTGAGAATTATGTTATTGACAAGGTCAGGAATGCCTGTGAATTGGAACGTGGTGACAAAATGGTGATTACAAGAGGCAGTGGGAAGTTTTTCGCACGGGGGAGTTCGAACTCCATTAAAGTAATAGTAATTGAGTAGGGAAAAATATGGAAAAGGATGAACTTAGAGCAAAGATCTATTCAAAGATAGATGAGCTTCCCACGCTTCCGGCGTAATAAGCTGTAAGGATCCGTTCCAGTTCGCCTATGAAGGACTTTGCCAGAGTCTTG
>DAOUWN010000080.1 GCA_030667105.1 Deltaproteobacteria bacterium | reverse complement strand
GCCGAACACGAATCAGACTGGTCGCGTCAAAGGAACCCCGTGGAAGAAACTTCGTCCTGTAATCTGTGCCCGTTCTGCACTAACGTAGCCTGTTCCACGCCTATAGTGCCCCCGGAATTTTCGGAATTCCGGCAAACCTGTATGGGGATGATGTTGAGGGACCCTTTCATGGGGACATGTTCGCCTTGCTCGACGAGGAAATACAACAACAATTGCCCCCCGCTTACGGATCGCCCTACCTTTGTGGACAGTTGATTTGACCAAAAGCCCACCTTGATTCTTTCGGCCAGGAGATTTATACAACACCGGTAGGCCTTCCACGTTACATGGCCTTGCTCTAGGAAACCGATCATGGCGAGTTGGCATACCTTTGCAATAATGGCGTTGTTTTTTATGGGCACACAGAGATTCTTCTACAAGGTCTCTGCTGAAAGAAGGTGCAATACTGCCCTGACAACCTTATATTTTATGGCTACAGTGTCTGTTCTGAGTTCAATTCTGTTCCTTGTTCTCAAACAGTCTGTTACAAATATCCAATTTCTACTATTAATCGCCCTCACAAATGGTAGTGCCTTTCTTGTCGGCACAGTGGCTCACATAGAGGCACTTAGATACATACCTGCTTCCATAGTATATCCAATCATCAGGCTAAATGTCGTCCTTGTCGTGATATTTTCGATCATTGTTTTTGAAGATGATTTGTCCGCTTATCAGGCCGTGGGGATTGCTCTTGCTGTGGCTGCTATGGTTATCTTGTCGCGACGACTCGAGGAGAAGAAAATATCTTATAGAAAAACAAAGCTTAGCTTTATCTTCATATTCATTTCCGTCTTGTGCGGTGCTATCGCTTCGATCTCCAGCAAATTTGCTGCCATGCACACAAACAAAATGGCCTTCATGGCACTTTCATACATATGTGCAACATCGTTTTCTTTGGGAATAAGAAAGAAATTGCAGACAGGAGATGCCAGTGCAGGTCACAAGGATGCATTAATCATCGGTTTGGTCATGGGCCTAATCAATTTTGCTGGGTTTTACTCATTCTTAAAGGCCCTTTCTATGGGACCACTCTCCATCATTGCTTCCATAACCGGTATGCATTTTGTCATCGCGATAATTTTGTCTGTCGTGATTTACAGAGAAAAACTGACGCATTTGAGAATACTCGGTATTTCACTGACCATAGCCTCGATCATCCTGCTGAGGTTTTAACATGTTTGGCAAAATCTGCTACCATTTTGGAATTTTCCGGGACGTCCATTTGTAAATTAGTATCGTATTTATTATACTGATTATATTGCTATTTTTTGGGGGCTATAATCGGGAAAGACATGGGGAAAACATTTGGTGTTAAGAGATCAGGTGTCACGTATTAGGTCTTACGTTTTAAGTGTTACGTGTAGGGGGTAACGGAGCAGGGGGGATGGAAATGGGGTCTTCAGTTATCTGCCATATCTAGTATCTAGACAGCCAACAGCCAAAGACCGGATCCACAACACGCCAAACACCCTTTTGCTTCTCAATCAAATCGAGTTCCTCTAGCTTCTTTTGCCCATATTGAATCCCGCCCAAAGAGAGTTTGTGGCGGGACATGAAGTCGGTGGAGAGGATCTACGAATTTGGATCCGTAGCCAGGGCGCGCAGAAGTGCGATCTGGGGACCGGTTAACCCCTGCACGATGGCTTCATATCCGTACCTTTCCGATGCCAGGAGTTTCTCAAAGGCGGTCTCAATATCTCCTTCTGTCACCACCTTGCCGCACACCTCATAGACGTTATAGGCCAGGGCCTGGGCGTAATAGGGATACTGAAAAACCCTGGTTGAGATCCGTTCAGCCATCTTCTTAGAGCACTGCTTTCCGCCCCTTTTGAACTGGCGGACCAAGAAGGCCGCGAGCTCCCCGTGGGGCAAGGCCTGGAGGGGACACATGATGGCGCTTTGATAGAAAGGCCGGCTCCTCTGGCTAAAAATATCAACAAGGATCCTTCTCCGGCTGCCCACAAAGAAGTATGAAGCCTGATGTGCCTGGATGTGTTTTCTGAGAAGGCCTTCCACAGGAGTCTTCTTCAGCTCGGTGATCTCCTGGAATTCATCGAAGACAATATGTGCCGGTGCAGGCTCATGGCCAATAAAGATCCCTAATTCCTCCATCACCTTGTCAAGCAGGTCCATGCCAGACAGTGCCACGGAAATCGGCTCTACAGTCAGGGAGATGCCCCCCTCGGCAGTGGGTGTGAACACAGGCCGGAAGGTTTTAAAGGTTTTAAGAAATCTCGCTCCCTTTTTGAGAAGGGACTCATGCTGGTGCAAAACGGCATAGACTGCTTTGGCAATCCTTTCAACAAGATCGTTTACGGATGTGACCATGAAGAAATCGATGTAAAAGGTAAAGAACCCATCCTTTTTCAGTCCTGCCTGGACCTGCTTTACCAGGGAAGTCTTGCCGTACCTGCGAGGGGAAAACAAAACCACATTGGCCTTATTCCTTGCATGAGAAGCAAGTTCACCCAGTTCCTCGCCCCGGTCACAGAAGGGAGAACGAGGGGGAATGAAGCGCAATGTAAATGGATTCGGCATGTGTGAAGCCCCTTTCCGTCTCAGAGACTCTGATTTTGACGACTTTTCATTGTATTCAATTATTTATGTTCAATAATTGTTTTTCATAAAAAAGTCAAAGCTTTTTTTTATATCTCGTGCCGGGTCCCAGTTAAATAGGCTTCGCATTTAACAGGATGAATCTTGAGATGGGACGTGGCACTGTTAGTCGGGACGCCGGTATTTCTGATGTCACCGATGTTCGCTTCGGCAACCTCTGGCGTTTGGGCAGATGTGGCGTCTGTTAGAAGCGTGACCTAGTAGCCATAGGCAATGCCATCGAAAACAGTGGTTCGGATACAGACGGGATACTGCGTTCCGCACACGACTATGTGGGTAATACCCCAGCCCGCATGGTCAGCCTAGCACACCACTCTTATTCGCACCATGTTTTCTGGGCCACGAAGGGACGTCGGTGAAAAATTGAAAAGCGTATCTTGCCCATGGCGTGTGTTAAGATTTCATGAGCGTCTCCCCTTATTCTTGACATCAGCACCATTTTGTGGGTTTCTACGCCTCGGTAGGCACCTGGTAGAGAATTGACCATCTTGATGCGGTCTTGAAACCAAGCCAGATCAGGTCTGGTTCTTGCATCTTTTTGGATCTTGGAGAGGCGTTTTCGTGAGATTTTTCGGTAAGCTGTTGGGCTTGAACAATCAACCGAAGGAAATACCCAACCTGGGTCGAAACGACCTGTGTTGGTGTGGAAGCGGGAAGAAATATAAAAAATGCCATCTGGAATCAGATTCGCGCAAGAAGCGCGCTAACGCGTCTAGCTGCACGGTTTCTGCCTGATCCAAGTAAAGAAAGTGCCGTGTGCACCGGACGACTTGGACACCCCAACCTCACAAGCTGTATACTTAAAGCCCAATACCCGGATACCTCATATCCCAAGATGCTTCCACGAATCTCAGAAAATGATGGGCTTATCACGAATCCAAGTATGCATATTTGATCTCAACGGGGTGTTGATTGACTCCAATCTGGCCAATGCCCGGGCTATGGCAATGACTTGCGGTTGGCAATTCTTCTCAACACAGGTTGCCCTGCTTGTTCTGCATTATTGTGTTGACTTCCCGGTTTTCTCTGCGTTAAGGATTTCAAGTTGCATGAAAATCATGGGTGTATGAGTTCTAAAGAGGCATTGCCAAAATGATCAGGCTGGTCAGGGGTTTTAAAGACATTCTCCCGGAAGAAACCGGGCTCTGGCAATACGTTGAGGGTGTTGTCCGGGATCTCTTTGACGACTTCGGCTTTGCGGAACTGCGAATCCCCATTGTTGAGCAAACCGAGCTTTTTGCCCGCAGCATCGGGGCCGATACCGACATCGTGGAAAAAGAGATGTACACCTTTGCCGATCGAAGCGGCGGTTCCCTCACCCTGCGGCCCGAGGCCACGGCATCGGTGGTGAGGGCATACATCGAGCATAAGTTGTATGCGAAAGATCCAGTGTGGAAGCTGTATTCAGTTGGGCCGATGTTTCGCAGGGAACGACCCCAGAAAGGCCGGTACCGGCAGTTTTACCAAATTAACGCCGAGGTTTTTGGGCTGCACGACCCCAGAGCAGATGCCGAACTTATTCTTTTTTTGATGACATTCATGCAGCGCCTTGAACTTTCCGACATCGAGCTCCACATCAACTCCCTGGGCTGTCCTGAATGCCGTCCGAGCTTTAAGAAAGCGCTCAAGGCCTTCTTGGCAGGTCGCTCCGAGAGACTCTGTTCGGACTGCCTCAGGAGAAGGGACAAGAACCCGCTGCGCATATTCGATTGCAAGGTACCCACCTGCAAGGAAACCATGCAAGATGCCCCATCTATTCTGGAGCACCTTTGTAAAGACTGCCGAAACCATTTTGACACAGTCCAAAGCGCCCTGGAACGATTTCACATACCTTTTCAGACAAACCATCGCCTGGTGAGGGGACTGGACTATTATACCCGAACGACCTTTGAAGTCCTTGCCGGGTCCTTAGGTGCCCAGGATGCCGTGGCAGGTGGCGGACGCTATGATGGCCTCGTGAAGTCGTTAGGCGGCCCGGATCAGCCAGGCGTGGGGTTTGCTATTGGTGTCGATCGAGTGATGGAACTCTTGGCAGGCAGCGCCCAAGAGTTCGAAAAACGGCCCGATCTCTACATCGCTGCCCTGGGGTCTCAAGCGCAGGACAGGGCCTTTGAGTGGATGCAGCACATCAGAAGGCAAAAGGTTCGCACTGAGATGGACTTCCAAGACCGCAGTCTCAAGGCGCAAATGCGACGGGCAAATAAACTTGGGGCACCCTATGTTCTTATAGTAGGCGACCGCGAACTTGAGGAAGGGACTGCGGTACTCAGGAATCTGGAGACCAAGGAACAGGAGGAAGTTCCCATACGAGACCTTGTAAGCGCTGTTGTCAGCAAAGTGAGAACTGAGCAAGGTTAAGGTTAAGGAAGAGGGAAGTAATAGCGCCTCAAACGGCGCGTAGCGCCACAGGAAATCGCCCAGCGATTCAATGAAAGGAGCCGGTTTTGCTTGATTCCCTTGGCAACATGAAACGAACCCACCATTGTTGGGAGCTCACGGCCAAGGACGTGGGCAAAGAGGTGGTACTCATGGGATGGGTACAGCGCCGTCGAGATCATGGCGGCGTAATCTTTGTAGACCTGCGTGATCGCGAAGGACTGACCCAGGTGGTTTTTAACCCGGAATTCAACAGATCGGTTCACGAGAAGGCCCGGGTCATCCGGAACGAGTTTGTGCTGGCAGC
The DNA here is from genome assembly GCA_030667105.1 of Deltaproteobacteria bacterium. The sequence goes on along the minus strand of DAOUWN010000080.1, from coordinate 2,656 downwards.
CCGGGGCACTGTTGTGCACAGGCCCGAGGGCATGATCAACCCCAAGTTGAAAACCGGTGAGATCGACGTCATGGCCTCGGAGCTGAGGATTTTGAATCATTCCCAAACACCGCCGTTTGTCCTGGAAGATAACACACAAGTATCTGACAATTTGCGCCTCAGATACAGGTATCTTGATATGCGTCGTCCTGACCTTCAAAAAAGCCTCATTCTTCGGCACCGGGCAGCCGCAACGATTCGTTCCTATCTGAATGGGCGTGGATTTCTGGACATTGAAACCCCGTTTTTGACCAAGAGTACGCCTGAAGGGGCACGGGACTACCTTGTGCCCAGCAGGGTCAATCCGGGACAATTTTACGCGCTGCCGCAATCCCCCCAGATCTTTAAGCAACTTCTGATGCTGGGCGGATTTGACAGATACTACCAGATCGTTCGATGCTTTCGAGACGAAGACCTCCGGGCAGACCGACAGCCGGAATTTACCCAGATCGACATTGAGATGTCCTTTGTTACTGAAGAAGATGTGATGGGAGTCACGGAGGGGATCATGGCTGCCATGTTTAAGGAGATACTTGGCATAGATCTCAAGGCTCCCTTCAGACGCCTGAGCTATGAGGAGGCAACAGGCCGATTTGGTCTGGATAAGCCCGATCTTCGGTTCGCTTTGGAGCTAAAGGATGTTTCTGATATTGTTGCCACGGCCGAGTTTAAGGCCTTTGCAAATGTCGTAAGGGCGGGGGGCATAGTTAAGGCCATAAACGCAAAGGGATGCATCGGTTTTTCTCGAAAAGAGATCGACGATCTTACAGAGTTTGTGGCTGTTTACAAGGCCAAGGGCCTGGCTTGGATCAAAGTGCGTCCTGATGCCTGGCAGTCACCCATTGCAAAATTTTTTTCCGATTCGGAAAAAGCATTGCTGACCAAGAGGCTCGATATGGAGCCAGGGGACCTTGTCATGTTCATAGCCGATAAACCCAAGGTAGTGAACGAGGCCCTGGGGCATCTGCGAAATCAATTGGGCCGCAAACTGGGCCCGATAAACGATGACCAATACAACTTCGTATGGGTGACCGGGTTTCCTCTTGTGGAATATGACGAGCAGGAAAAACGGTATATGGCCATGCACCATCCCTTTACATCTCCACTTGAAGAGGACATGGAACGGATTGCCGAAGACCCTCTTTCTGTGCGATCCAGGGCCTATGATCTAGTCCTGAACGGAGCGGAGATAGGCGGCGGCAGCATCCGCAACCATCAGCGTGGAGTTCAGGAAAAGGTGTTTGAGGCCCTGAGCATTGACCGGGAAACCTACGAGAAAAAATTCGGTTTTCTGCTTGAAGCCCTTGACTTTGGGGCCCCTCCCCACGGCGGCATCGCCCTGGGCTTTGACAGAATCGTCATGCTGATGGCCGGACAATCCTCCATCAGGGACGTGATCGCCTTTCCAAAGACTCAAAAAGCAACCTGTCTCCTCACCGGAGCCCCTTGTGATGTCCCCCCCGACCAACTGGAGGAGCTTTCCTTGAAGGTGCGGATCCCGAAAAGATAGCGGGAACTGAAAAGCCACAATGATGCATTTCGAAGTCGTCAACAGTTATGAACAAAAAAATGTTGACACAGTGGAGACTTGGTTATATAAATAACATATTGAAAATATAGCTAGTATGTCACGTGTGACATACTGTAATAATCCCATATTGCCCGGAGCAAGACTTAAGAAATCCTAACCGTAAAGGACCATGGATATCAAGTTGCCATTCTTGCACTTTGGGTTTTCACCTGTCAACAAACTGTTCTATTACAAGAATCCCAGTTACATAAACGGAGAGGGGGTGAATTGCGAGTAGTTTCAGGCTTGCCGGTTTTTTTAACCAACCAACTTTGATGGACTCGTAAAAAGTCCTCAAACAGACGGCACAGTAAAAAGCTCCAGATGCAAGGCGCGCGCCTCTTCCTAAGCCGTCAGGCGCAATCTTGAGGAATGAGGCGTACTGACGGTACGTCGCAATGACGAAAGATGAAGCGCAACGCCGCAGATGGACTTTTTGCAAAGCCGTCAAATTTTATTCAGAAAGGAAGGTGAGTACGCCTATGAAAGTAACACGCAGAGAATTCATTCAGATCTCTGGTGCAACGGCTGCCGGTCTTGCGGTAAGCAGTCTGGGCTTTGACCTTTCGCCAGTAAAGGCACATGCCCAAATGCTCAAGACCAAGTATGCCAAGGAGACCACCACCATCTGCCCCTATTGTGCAGTAGGTTGCGGCGCCATTGTGCATACGAGCCAGAAAGGCGACGGCCGTGTCATCAACATTGAGGGTGATCCTGACCACGTTATCAACCGGGGCTCACTTTGCAGTAAGGGCAGCTCGCTGTCTCAATTGGCCGAAAACGAAAATCGGCAACTTGAGCCTATGTATCGAGCGCCTTATGCAAAGGAGTGGAAGCAGGTTTCATGGGATTGGGCGTTGACCGAGATTGCCAAACGCGTAAAGAAGACCCGTGATGCCACCTTTACTCTCAAGAACGCCAAAGGTCAGACGGTTAACCGGACCCTCGGGATCGTTTCGGGCGGAAGTTCCGCCCTGGACAACGAAGAATGCTGGATCTACCAGGCCCTCATGAGGGCACTGGGGCTTGTCTATGTAGAACACCAGG
>DAOUWN010000146.1 GCA_030667105.1 Deltaproteobacteria bacterium | reverse complement strand
CTTGAAGTGCTGGAGCGGTTTATTTCAAGAGTTCGCACTGGCCCTGATTTTTTGAAGGCAAAGGTGGCCATGGCAGGGATCCATCTTGTGGAAAAGGAGCCAGACGATGCCCTCAAACTGGTGGAAGAGGTCTTGGAGGAGAATCCTGCGGATGTGACCGCACACTCCATCAAAGGAAGCATACTGGCTGCTCGCAATGACTTCAATGGGGCCATTTCGGAATACCGCGCGGTGCTGCGCGACGACCCACAAAACGTTTCTGTTTCTCTTAACCTGGCCATGGCGCATTTGGGGAACAACGAGATAGGCCTTGCCGAGGATACCTACAAGAAGATCCTCGAAATCAAGCCCGAAGAGAAGAATGCCCGATACGGGCTCACGGAAATCTACAGGCAGAAGGGAAAAATCGATCTCGCAAAGGAACAACTGGAAAAAGTGGTTGAAGCAGATGCCAATGACACAAAGGCCTTGATGGCCCTTGGCGACATATCTCTTGCAGGAAAGGACCTTGAAGGCGCCCGGAAGTATTTTAGCGCCCTCCTGGCGCTTCAGCCGGAATCCGCCCAGGTCAACTATAAAAACGGAGTGGTAAAACTCATAGAAGACAAGCAGAAAGAGGCAACATCATTTTTCGAAAAGGCCTTAGCGGTGGACCCTGATTTTGTTCCTGCGCTCAATCAGTTGGTCGATATGCTGGTAAAAAGAAAAGAATTGGACAAGGCATTTGACAGATGCAAAGAGCAGATCGCCAGGAGGCCGAAAAACTCTCACTACTACGTTTTGCTGGGAAAGCTCTATACCCTGAAAGAAGACCACAAAACCTCTCGCAAGAGCTTTGAGAAGGCACTTGAAATAGATCCGAACAGCTCCGACGCCCTGTTCAATCTGGCCCGGCTTGAACAGGCTCAAGGCTCTATTGACACTGCTATATCCAAGTACAAGAAGATAAGGGAACAGAATCCGAACAACCTTGGCATTGCCATACTGATCGCAACCCTTTTGGAGAAAAAGGGTGAAAACGCTGAGGCCAGAGCGATATATGAAGAGGTTTTGAAAAAAAATCCCAATTCTTCAGCAGCGGCCAACAACCTTGCCTTTTACTATGCCGAGCATGAGCCAACCGATGAGAACCTTGCCAGGGCAGAAGAACTCGTCAGGCCGTTGCTTGAAAGATTTAAGGGCAACCCTGACCTGGTGGATACAGCGGCATGGATTTTCTATCGGAAAGGCGACTTTGCGCGGGCTGAAGAACTGCTGCTGGGCGTTAAGGATGAGATCAAGGATCGTCCGATCGTGAGCTATCATCTGGGGATGATCTATCTGAACCTGGGAAACCAGGCTCAAGCCCGGAAATACCTGGAAGAGTCCATAAAGGGCAAAGAAGACTTTCCAGGAAGAGAAGAAGCAGAAGGGACGCTGAAGGATCTGGAATAGTGCAATCACAGGGCCTTACTGTCATTACTACCCACATCAATGCGGATTTTGACGCCTTTGCTTCCATGCTGGCGGCCAAGAAGCTTTATCCGGAGGCCCTCGTAGTCTTTCCCGGCTCCCAGGAAAGGAATCTGAGGGATTTTTTCGTAAAGTCCATGGTGTACATGTACGACATTGTAAAGATCAAAGACGTTGACCTTAACGCAGTGGATCGACTCGTATTGGTTGATACCAAGCAGGCAAGTCGCATTGGCAGGTTTGCCGGGATTGTGAATCGCCCTGGCCTGGAAATCCATATCTATGACCATCACCCTGCCATGCCGGACGACCTGTCAGGCACAGTGGAGGTCACGGAACTGACCGGAGCCACCGTCACAATCATGACAAAGCTCCTGCGGGAAAAGGAGATCCGGTTGACACCTGAAGAGGCGACCATAATGGCCCTCGGGCTATATGAAGACACGGGTTCGTTTACGTTTTCCTCCACCACAGTGGATGATTACCATGCCGCTGCCTACCTGCTGTCGCAAGGAGCGAACCTGAATCTGATCTCAGATATAATCACCAGGGAAATGAGCCCGGAACAGGTTAATCTGCTTAATGAGATGATTCAAGGCGCCACCCATCACACTATAGGCGGTGTGGATGTGGTTATCACCAGTGTATCCTCTGAATCATACGTGGCTGATCTGGCGCTCTTGGTTCACAAATTCAGGGATATGGAAGGTGTGGATGTTGTCTTTGCCCTGGCCAGTATGGAAAATCGCGTCTACCTGGTGGCCCGAAGTCGGCTGCCGGAGGTGGACGTGGGGGAGATCGCCATGGCTTTCGGCGGAGGCGGGCATCCCTCAGCGGCCTCGGCCACCATCAAAGGGCAAACTCTGATCCAGGTAGAACAAAGGCTTTTTGGCGCCCTGAGTGAATTCATTAACCCCAAGCGGTCAGCAAGGGACCTCATGTCTTCGCCTGCCATCCACGTGGAGCCGGCCGTAACGCTCGTGGAGGCCAACGAACTCCTTACCCGTTACAATGTCAATGTCCTTGTGGTATTGGAGTCCGGTCGGCTTGTTGGCATCATCTCCCGTCAGGTCATAGAAAAGGGTATACATCACAAACTCGGCCATGTTCAGGTCCGTGAATACATGACTACGGAGATCAACAGCGTAAGCCCCGAGGCCACGCTGTCGGAGATTCAGGAAAAGATCATAGGAAACAGACAACGTTTGCTCTCAGTCGTGGAAAAAGGCCGGGTGACAGGCGTTATTACAAGAACGGACCTGCTGAATATCCTGGTAGGCGAGCCTGCGCGCATTCCTGAATTCACCGTAGACAGCAAGCAAAGTGGGCCTGGTGCGCGCAAGAGGAGCGTGGTCAAATTTCTTGCGGAGCGTCTTCCTGAAGAGATCATTGACCACCTGAGGGCTATTGGAACTGTTGCCGATACCCTTGAGTATAACGCTTACGCCGTGGGCGGTTTTGTGCGGGACCTCCTGCTGTACCAGCAGAATCTTGATATTGATGTTGTCATTGAAGGCGACGGCATAGAGTTTGCCAAATCCCTGGCTGCTTCTCTTGGCGGCCGTGTCCGGGCTCACGAGAAGTTCAGGACCGCTGTGGTCATCCTTGCCAACGGCCGGAAGATCGATGTGGCCACGGCCAGGCTGGAGTACTACAAGTCTCCAGGCGCCCTTCCCACGGTGGAAACAGGATCCATAAAACTGGATTTGTATCGAAGGGATTTTACGGTAAATACGCTTGCCATAAGGCTTAATCCGGACGGATTCGGCACTCTCATCGATTTTTTTTCAAGCCAGAAAGACCTTAAGCGGAAAGTGATCAGGGTGATTCATAACCTCAGTTTTGTGGAGGACCCAACAAGGGTCTTCCGCGCAATTCGATTTGAACAGAGGTTTGGTTTAAAGATAGGAAAATTGACTTCAGGTTTGATTGAAAATGCGGTTAGAATGGATTTTTTCAAGGAGTTGAGCGGTAGTCGGCTCTTTTCCGAACTGCGTCAGATCCTGGAGGAAGAAAAACCTCTCATGGCCTTGCGGCGACTGAACGAATACAAACTCCTAAAAGTAATTCATCCGGAAATCGTTTATGACTCCACGCTTGAGGATCTTCTCAATTCTGTTGAGAAGATCCTTGCATGGCACAATTTGCTTTTCCTGGAAGACTCCTGTAGAAAGTGGATGGTCTATTTGCTGGCCCTTGCAAGACCTTTTGATCAAAAGATCTTGGAGCAGCTCTGTGAGCGACTTGAACTGACCGAGCGCTACCAGAAGGTTTTTGTTCATGAAAAAATCAAAGCAGATATGTGTCTGAAATGGATGGAATCTCAAAAAAGTTTCAAAAACAGCGTCCTTTACAGAAGGCTCTGCTCTTTTCGCACCGAGATCTTGCTCTACATGATGGCAAGCACTGCCGCTGAAGCGGTAAGAAGGGCTATCTCCAATTACTTTACCAGGCTGAGGTCTGTAGCTACTGTGCTGAAAGGCAATGATCTAAAAGAAATGGGCATTCAACCGGGTCCCGTCTATCGCAAGATCTTAGACAGCCTCCTTGATGCGCGTCTGAACGGTCAGGTCAAGACCCGGGAGGACGAGGTAAGGTTCGTCATAAAGTCGCGGAGCGATTCTTGACATGTTTCATAATTTCGACCTCAATAGATTAGTCATCATGATCGTGCCACTGCTTTTTGCTGTCACGATCCATGAAGTCGCCCATGGCTGGATGGCCTTTCGATTAGGAGACCGCACGGCAAAATGGGCTGGCAGGCTGACCTTGAATCCAATCAAGCATCTTGACCCCATGGGATCTTTTATCCTCCCTTTGATGCTCTTCTTTTTTAAGTCGCCCATCATTTTCGGTTATGCAAAGCCGGTTCCCGTGAATTTCAACAATCTATCCAACCGGCAGCGTGACATGATCCTGGTGGCCGCGGCCGGCCCTGTATCCAACATCCTGCTTGCCTTTCTGAGTGGCACGTTGCTGAGGTGGCTGGTTCATCTTGGCCCATGGTGGCAGAACTGGTTTTTCTCAGGCTTGTTTTCTGATCTGCTGGGAATGCTCGAATACAGTGTGGTCATCAATGTTATCCTTGCCATATTCAACATGATTCCAGTGCCGCCCCTTGACGGCGGCAGGGTCCTGGCGGGCCTTCTTCCGCCCGCCAGGGCTGCTCAACTGGCAAAGCTGGAACGTTTCGGAATTCTCATTGTTCTCTTCTTGCTTTTCACCCATTCCTTGGACTGGCTTCTGATCCCTGTCATGAAGTTTTTTCTGAGGATGTTCCTGGGCGTGGCTGCGTAGACAGACTCACCCTCTGACCCAGCGCTAAGGGCCGCTTCACAACCCACCACTTCCACTTCAGTTTCCAACGTCCCTCCTGATTCCTGCAAGACTTGAACTCCCGAAAGTGCAATCAATCCACAGCCCCAATTTTTTCCTTGGCATAGAATGGCTAATAATATAGGAGAGTGATTTCAATCCACGGTCAGCGGACTCGAGTTTTTTCAGAAGTTACAGAAGGAGACTGTAAAGAATGGCTAAGAAACGGATTTTGAGCGGCATGCGCCCCACGGGACCACTGCATCTGGGAAACCTGCACGGGGCCCTGGCAAACTGGAAAGAGATGCAGGACAAGTATGAGTGTTTCTTTTTCATTGCAGACTGGCACGCATTGACAACTGACTATGACGCCACAGAACCAATACAGGGCCACATTCTGGATGTTTTTCTGGACTGGCTGAGCGTGGGGCTTTCACCTGAAAAGTGCACTCTCTTTGTTCAGTCATACGTAAAAGAACATGCGGAGCTCTTCTTGCTTCTGTCCATGATCACGCCATTGTCCTGGCTGGAGCGGAATCCGACCTACAAGGAGCAGATCGCCGAGTTAAAGAACAGGGATCTTTCAAACTTCGGATTCCTGGGTTATCCTGTGCTGCAAGCAGCCGACATTATCATGTACAAGGCCAACGGTGTGCCTGTGGGCATAGATCAGGCGCCTCATGTGGAACTGACCCGCGAAATTGCGCGGCGATTCAATCACTTCTACGGCGATGTCTTTCCCATTCCGGAGACCATCTTGACGGAGTCTTCCAAGATTCTTGGCATGGATCGTCGCAAGATGAGCAAGAGTTACAATAACGCCATTTTTCTCTCGGATTCGCCGAAAGAGATCGAGAACAAGGTCGGGCAGATGATTACAGACCCACAGCGGGCACGCCGGGCCGATCCGGGAAACCCTGACATCTGCAATGTCTTTAGCTTTCATCAGCTCTACTCTGACCGTGAGACTGCTGAAGGCATCGATCCGGAATGCCGGGAGGCCAAAATCGGTTGTGTGGAGTGCAAGAAAATCATGGCGGCAAATCTCGTCAAGGCCCTCGATCCTATCCGCGAGAAACGATCGTTTTATGAAACCCGGCCGGATACGGTCAGGGCCATTATCGAAGATGGAAATCAGAAGGCCCGGGCAGTGGCCCGCCAGACCATGGAAGAGGTCCGGGCAGCAGTGAAGATTTGACGGCTTACCACGAAAGCACGAAATAGCGAAAACACGAATCTGATTCCTGAGTTTCTTCAATTTTAGGCATTTTAGCTTATTTTAGGCACTTTAGGCATT
>DAOUWN010000208.1 GCA_030667105.1 Deltaproteobacteria bacterium | reverse complement strand
CTGGGCCACCGTCATGGTTTTCCTGGCCGAAAAACCGAGCTTTCGAAGTGCCTCTTGCTGAAGCTTGCTGGTAGTAAAAGTGGGCAGTGGCTTTCTTTGCTGGGCTTTTTTGACGACCTTTTCGACCATGAAAATCGTGCCTTTAAGGTCGTTCAAGATTGACTGAGCCGCATTTTCATCGGGGATGGAAAGCTTCTTGTTGTCTTTCTTGGTGAGTTTGGCCAAGAAGGGTGGCGGGTTTTCCCCTTCAAGCTCTGCGGTGATGCTCCAGTACTCCTCCGGCTCAAAAGCTTGTATTTCCCTTTCGCGTTCACAAATAATGCGAACCGCAACCGACTGAACGCGGCCCGCGCTCAACCCCTGTTGGACTTTTTTCCACAAGACAGGAGAGATCTGATAACCTACGAGGCGATCCAGGATACGCCTGGCCTGCTGGGACTCGAACTTGTTGTTGTTAAGCTCCTGCGGGGAAGACATGGCGGCGCGGATGGCGTTTTTCGTGAGCTCGTGAAAGAGGACGCGGTAAAACCTGCGCCCTTTCTTTTTGAGCACCTCAGCCGTGTGCCAGGCTATGGCCTCACCCTCGCGGTCCGGGTCAGCCGCCAGATATACGTCCTTGAGGTTTCCGGCTGCCTGTTTTAAGGCACGGATGACTTTTTCTTTTCCCTTGATGGTCGTGTATTCTGGTTTGAACCCTTCCTCCACAGAGATACCCAGTTCCCTTTGAGGCAGATCCTTGATGTGTCCCACAGTAGCCGCGAAATCAAAATCGGATCCGAGGTATTTTCTGAGAGTTCGTATCTTTGTGGGCGATTCAACAATGACTAGAGATTTGCTCAACGGTGATCCTTTCTTGGTCTTTTTCAGTTTTCCAATATTTGGCTAACAAACTCAACCGGCCAACCAATCAGCGTTCCGACCTGGCAAAGAGCTTGCCGGGATTCTGCGTCACCAGGCCTTTCAACTCCAGTTGAAGCAGCAGGCTTGCCACTTCTGCTGCAGAGAGCGACACCTGTTGAACCAGCCTGTCAATATGTATCGGATAAGGACTCAATTCGTTTAGGAGTATTTTCTCCTCAGGCGCCAGTTTGATGGCTGGTTGCTCTTTCGGTTCCATGGACGCCGTTGCCCGGCCGATGTTGAGTTCTTCGATAATATCATTTACGTGCTCAACGAGTTTGGCTCCTTGCTTGATCAGTCTGTGCGTGCCGATACTCTTAAATGACGTTACACTGCCCGGCACGGCAAAAACCTCCCGACCCTGCTCTCCAGCCAGCCTGGCCGTAATGAGGCTTCCGCTCTTGTGTGTGGCCTCAACAATGACTGCCCCGAGGGACATTCCACTGATTATGCGGTTTCGAGCCGGAAAATGATGGGCATCAGGAGGGGCGAGAAAGGGAAACTCTGAAATAACCGCCCCGTTTTCGCTAATCCTGTGGAACAGATTCTTGTTTTCAGCCGGATAGATCGTCCCCAGGCCACAGCCCAAAACTGCAATCGTCTCGCCCTTGCCAGCGAGCGCCCCTATGTGGGCAGCAGAGTCAATACCGCGGGCCATGCCGCTAATCACGGTAAATCCGCGGGCCGCCAGGTCCCTGCTCAAACGTTCGGTAGTCGTGCGACCGTAGGATGTGGCATTTCGTGATCCAACGATGGCTATATTGAGGCTGTCCGGACGAAGCGTGCCAAACACATAGAGGACTGGGGGCGGGTCATGTATCTGGCGCAGGAGGGCAGGGTAGTCGGGATCCGAAAAGGTGATGATTTTGAAACCGTTTTTGCGGACAAGGTCGAGGTCATCTTCAACGTCCCTGGGAGCTCTGTGGCGGGAAATCACCGATGCCAGGCGTTTGTTAATCCCTTCAACGTCCAGGAGTTCTTTTTCAGTCGCACCAAGAACCCTTTCAGGTTCTCCAAAATGCTTGAGGAGCTGCAGGAAGAGGCGGTTGCCCACGCCAGGGACAGATTTTAGTGCAAGCCAGTATTTGAGCGATTCCATTACAAGTTTTCAAGTTCTTTCAATTTGGCCCGTGCCTTGGCTTCTGCCTCGCTGAAAGGATAGTTTTTGATGACCCTTTTCAAAAAAATGCGAGCATTGCTCGGATCGTCCAACGCCACGTAAGCATAACCTATTTTAAGCATTGCGTCAGGGGCCTTGTTTTCATCTCCGTAATGCGTCACGACCTCTTTAAAGGCAAGACTAGCGTTGGGGTAGTTCTTGATGTCATAGTAAATCTCTCCAACCCAGTACTGTGCGTTGTCAGCAAGGTGATGTTCGGGATAATCCTGCAGAAAACCCTTAAATAGAGCCAATGCCTCATCATAGCGATGTTGTGTGTAAGCTGCATAGGCTTTCTCATACTCACGTTCAGGGGAGCGTTTGGGAGATACAGCGGCCTTTTTTATCACTACCTTGGAGGTCGGCTTCTTGGGCGCAGGCTCTGTGACTGCTTTTTCAGTTGCCTGCGGTTTCTGGACGATCTCGGATGACGAAGGTTCCTTGTCTGGCACGGTCGGCGCAGGCTCGGGACGGTTTGAGAGCCCTTCAACAGTCTCATCCAGGTTGTCGAAGCGGGTCTCGAGCACATCAAGCCTGTTAAAGATGTCTTCTATTGTCTTTTGAGTTGCTGCATTGGCATTTGTCATCTGGCGCATTTCTCGTTGAAGCGCTGCCATATTGGGGTCTTCTTCAGGATGAAACATGCCCTTGAATGAAGTGCAGGCGGGCAGCGCCATAAGAAGGAAGACTACGAGAACGCCTGTCCAGCCGCGGTGGGCACATGGACGGTACATATGATACTCCTTTTATCCTCGCCTTTTCTTGAGTCGGCCTGCTGATGTTTTGGTGGCCGGCTGCCAAACAAGCAGAATCGGGCTTGCAACGTAAACTGAGGAATAAGTTCCTACGATAATGCCGATAATCAGGGCAAATGCAAAATCGTGAATGATGCCTCCTCCCAGCACGAAAAGGGAAACCACAACGACAAGGGTTGTGAGCGATGTCAGCAGAGTGCGGCTCAAGGTTTCGTTGATGCTGCGGTTAATAATGCGGTCATATGGTTGGCGATGATGTTTTCGGGTATTTTCGCGAATGCGGTCAAAGACGATGATCGTGTCATTGAGCGAATATCCTATTATGGTGAGCAGAGCTGCAATGATTGGGAGCGTGAAGTCCTTGTTCATTAAAGAGAAAATCCCCACAGTGATCATGACATCGTGGACCAAGGCAACAATTGCGCCTGTGGCAAATCGGAGCTTCAGATAGAAACACAGGCCCAAGGTGACCAATATTGCGATCAGAATGAGAGTCGGAATGCTGACGTCGAATTTCTTCAGTGTGAAAAGGGCAAAAAACAGACACGATGCCACAATGATACTGAGCATCCACTTCAGTTCGAACCTCCCTGAGATGTAAACGATGATGAAAAGAATGGCGGAAAACATGGCCAGTAACGCCTTTTCACGAAGGTCTTTTCCCACTTTGGGACCTACCATCTCCACACGACGCACTTCTGCCTCGTTTTCCGGGTATGCTGACTTCAGGACCTTTGTGATCTTGGGGGCAAGGCTTTCCAAAGCCGTTGATGATCCGGTTGCCCTAATCAAGTATTCGTTGTCTTTTGTTTCTCCGAACCCCTGGACTGATGTTATATCCAAATCCGTGGTTCTGAGGGCATCCTTGATTGCCTGCGGAGGTATTGCCTGTGAAAACTGAACCTGAATAAGGGTGCCCCCCGCAAAATCGATCCCGTAACTGGGCCCTCCTTTCAGTATGAGGGAGATTATGCTGGCAGCAATCAACAACAGTGAACCCACAAAGGCGAATTTTCGTTGTCCTATGAAATTGATATTAATGTCGGGTTTTATTAGTTGCATTGGCAGATAGTGAATTCCTTTCCTTTGTACCTAATCAGAATCGGGCGGTGAACTAGAATGAGAAAAATTACCACGAAAGCACGAAGTTACGAAAGCACGAAAAAGGATGTATAGACAAATTTCGTGTCTTCATTCTTTCGTGCTTTCGTGGTTGGTTTTCTTTTCCTTCTAACCTCTAAATACTCAACCGCGTTATACGTCGCTGGAACACAAGATGGTCAAAGATCAGCCTTGCTACTATAATAGCCGTGAAAAGGCTTGCGAGTATGCCGATACTCAGAGTCACGGCAAAGCCTTTCACAGGTCCGGTTCCGAACTGAAAGAGGACTAAGGCTGCAATCAAAGTCGTAATATTTGCATCCAATATAGTCCGTGTGGCCCTGGCATAGCCTGCGTCCACTGCAGCCCTGGGAGTCTTGCCTAAACGCACTTCCTCCCGAATCCGCTCAAAGATAATTACGTTGGCATCCACAGCCATGCCGATAGTGAGGATAATTCCCGCAATGCCCGGCAGTGTGAGCGTTGCTTGAAATGCAGCCAGCGCGGCAGCAATGAGAATGATATTCAAGAAAAGAGCGATGTTTGCAATCATGCCGGCGCCTTTGTAATAGATCCCGATAAACAGGAGCACAAGCATCCCTCCAACGCACATGGAAACAATGCCTTTTTGAATCGAGTCGCGGCCTAAGGAAGGGCCAACCGTGCGTTCTTCAAGGATCTGAACCGGGGCGGGAAGG
>DAOUWN010000126.1 GCA_030667105.1 Deltaproteobacteria bacterium | reverse complement strand
ACTGGCTTATTTGACCCTCTGAAGCTTGCCGATTTGCTGGTACAGACGATTTTTCTGTTCACGGTGCGGAAAGGTGGCATTATGGTTCAAGCGTTGCCAAATTCTGTTCGACTAATTGGATATATCTCTTATTGCCCAATATCCTCAGGATTTCCAGCGCCTCTGAATATTTTTTCCGCGCTTCTTCATATTGCCCCAAGTGATTCTGATAGATCAGGGCCATATTGTATTGTGTGATAGCCACTCCCAAATCGTTATTGGTCTTTTTGTCCCACTCGATCAACTCTTCATATCGGTTGATGGCCTCCTTGAAGTCGCGTTCTCTCACATAGGTCGAGGCAATGTTGTTCAACGTTTTTGAGATCTCCGGTTCCATATTGAGATCTTTGTATACTGCCAATGCCTCGGAGAGTATTTCCCTTGCTTTGACATATTCACCTCTTGTCGTATGGATAATGGCCATCTCATTCAGATTGTGAGCTATGCCAGGCTTGAACTCAATCATCCTGGACAGGGAAAGAGACTCCTCAAACTTGGCAATCGCTTTGTCTTGATTTCCTTTGGAAAGATAGATCTGCCCCTGCCTGTAAAGCCGTTCGGCCCGCTTCAGTCTGTATGGCCGGGTAGAGCAGGAGGTTATGAGAAAAAGGCAAATCAAAAACAGTATGATTAACTTACAGTATTCCATGTGACTATTTCTTAAGTTCACTATAACTACCTCCACGCTTAAATTCGCTGTAGGCGAAGAACGAAGTATTCCCGCCGGAGGCGGGTTGCATTTTTGTTCGGCCAATGTCGGCGGAACAAAAAGTCTCTGACAGTCTGCGTATGTCTGCGGTTAAGTTATGGATCTGATCCTAAAAAGCCAAAAAATACGAATTTCAGAAGTAAGCGCCTAATCAGAGCGTACCTTCCTTGTCAGATGGCTGTCCACGTATCGTGCCAGGATTTCAGCAGTGGCACGGGGGGGGCGGACCAACAGATAATGATCAATAATGGCGTGGGCCAACTCATGGGCCAGCATCCCTTCATGGAGATCCTTAACATTGATATATACGGTGTTGTTTCTATATCTATACCAGGCGCGAATGCGACATTGCTTTTTATATATCCTGAAAAATGCGTCCTTTAACTGATCTTTGTTCTCATAGATATTGATGGTCACCTTGTCCATTTTCTTTCGCATATCGAGTATTTTCTGCACTCTTTCAAATAGAACGTCCACTTTTGTTATGACTTTATCTTTGAGGTTATCAGGACCTGACGAAGAAAACAGACCTTTCAGGCCTGAGTGTTCAGGGTCGTACTTGACTTCGTAATTGAATTTTTTCAGGTCGTTGGTGGATTGGTAACGGATGATGGTGTATTTTGTTTCGATATTCTGCCAGGCAATCTCTTCTGTTGAGTCTTTTTCAGCGGCGGCATAAGAAATGAAGAAGAAAAGGCTCAGGCTTATGATAATGAAGAGGTTCTTTCTGGAAAGATGTCGAATTAGCATGAAAATGCGTCCGCCTTCCCCCGCCTCCGGCGGACCGGACGGGCAGGGACAGGTTTGAGGACCTGCCCGCCGAGGCTTGGCAGGCGGGTCGGCCCAACATAATACTTCTTAAACGAAGCGATCTTATATTTTAAAGTTATTTGCGATGTTTTGATGGAGCTTGTTCAATTCCTCAATCAACTCTTTTGGGGCGTTTTGTTTGGAGGCAGATTGTCGTATGCGCTCAACATCGGTCTGAATATCCAGGAGCTTCTCATGCAAGCTGGAGATCATGTCGTTAAGACACCCAGCCATGTCGGTTATCTGATCCTTCTTTCTGAGCACTACTCTTTTTGTCAGATCACCTTCCGCGACTTGCTTGAGCTCCTTTTCAAAACGAAAAATTGGGCCGGCGATTTTGTGGGACACAAACAGTGTGACGACAATGGTGGCAAGAGTAACTAATCCCAAAGTAATCAAGTTAGTATAAATGACAGAGGGAAGAATGGCCTGGCCCGTGCTTTTTATGACAAGCCTTGATTGCTCGAAAGAAGAGGTCAGTGTGTCCTGAGAAAAAAGGAAAAGAAGGCCGGTGGAAATGGCGATTCCAACCAGGAGAAGGAGGCAGAACTTCAAGATGAATCTGATTTGGAATTCTTTTTTTATAAAAAAAATCCTTCTCTTGTATGATCCTGCAGCATGAGACATGGTACTCTCCTTTTTGATATTTCAATCAAAGAAGCTCCTCGTTAATTTCTATCTTTGCATTTTGCCTTAAATCGTTGATCCATTCTTTAAGTATCCGGGTCTTTTTTTCTTCTTCAAGTTCCTTTTTGATTGTCTCTTGTGTCTCTGTGAGTGGTGGAAGCGTTCCTTCAGATTTCGCCATCTCTTTGTACCGGGTTTCAATCTCTTCCTGAGATACATAGATTTTCTTGTTGATTTCCTGGCTTTTCAGATCTATCAAATTTCTAATCAGCGTGGATTCCCAGTAACGTTGGATTGCTCTGATGAATTCGTCCTTTGTGTCCAGTTTTAACTTTTTGGCCTCCTGGATAAGAAGTTGTTTTCTCATAATCTCTTCAAGAAAGTTTCTCTTAGCTTGATTTGTTAACTTGAAGTCCTCATCCAACTCAAGTTCTGTTGCCAGTTGATATTCAAATGAGTCAAGGGTCAGGTTGTAATCGTTTATCCTGGCCAGTATCTTGGTCTCTTCGGTTGTTTTGGTGGAACAGCAAAAGAGACTCAGGGACAAAAGGAGCAAAGACGAGTAAAATAGATTTTTCGTCATGATAGTACCGCCTTTCAAGTAATAAAATCGCTGCGCGATTTTATTACGACGTCCGCCTGTGGCGGACTTATAGATAATGGGTTGGAGGGACTTCAAAGCTCTTCCACTTCCGTCTCAACGGGATCTGTTCAAGGGTCTTTGGAAAGGGTTCGATATTACTATCGAAATGCAAGCGCATTATATCCAAGAGTGTTCAATTTTGCAACTTATTAAGTGCATACGTAATTATGGTCACGTCAAGGATCTTATGATATGACTTCCCTTGGTTGGACATTAGCCAGGTTAGAGACGAGACGAGAGATGGCAGGAATCAATTCCAGTGAAACGCTGCTTGAATTTGATGGGCTGAAAAATTATTTTCCGGTGCGCAGAGGCTTTTTCCGGAGGCTTATCGGCTGGATCAAGGCCGTTGACGACGTTGCCTTTGAGATTGAACCGGGAAAGACCCTCGGCCTGGTGGGTGAAAGCGGGTGCGGAAAATCGACTGTCGGCAGGGCTATTCTCAAGCTCCTTGAGCCTGATGAAGGAAGAATCATGTTCGAGGGAGAGGATATCAGCGGCTTTTCAATACAAGAGATGAAGCCGTTGCGAAAAAAACTGCAGATTGTCTTCCAGGACCCCTTTGGTTCCTTGAATCCTCGTATGACCGTAGGGCAATCGATTGAAGAGGGTCTGCGGGTATGGGGTGTGAGAGACCGTGCTGAGCGCAAAGACCGTTTGGCTAAGCTGCTAAAGATGGTGGGTATCGCCACAGATGCATCAGATCGTTACCCTCATGAATTCAGCGGGGGACAGCGTCAGCGTATCGGAATAGCACGAGCCCTGAGCGTGGAGCCGTCCCTGATCGTCTGTGATGAGCCGATTTCAGCCCTTGACGTTTCGATCCAGGCCCAGATTATCAATCTTTTGAAAGACCTTCAGGTTCAGATGGGGATCAGCTATCTCTTTATTTCCCACGACCTGAATGTGGTGGGCTACATTAGCGACACGGTTGCGGTTATGTACCTGGGCCAAATCATGGAGTGTGCTCCGGCAGGTGAACTTTACGAGAATCCCCTCCATCCGTACACAGTGGCGCTGCTTTCGGCTGCCCCCACGGCTGATCCCAACGAAAAGCATGAATGGAAAACACTGCCGGGGGATGTGCCGAGTCCCTTCAATCCACCGCCAGGATGCAAATTCCAAGGGAGATGCCCTTTGGTTGAAGAAAGATGCAGAAGGGAAGAGATCTCTTTCCGCTCAGCAGGGCATAAGCACCAGGTGCGGTGCTGGAAGGCGACATGAAACAACAGGCTGCTAGATAGTGCTTGAACGAAAAGTCCCGTTCGGGCAAAATCCGAATATCGAAATCCGTGCTGTTCTCAAGGCGTCAGCCGCAAATCCGAAACAAATTCGAATACCGAATGACAAAATGACCAAAACTAACACATTCAAAATTCAATGTTTTTGTCATTGGAGCATTTGTATTTTTGTCATTGTTTCGTATTTCGTATTTCGTATTTCGAATTTTTGACCGAAAAAGCAGAGGTTTTCGGTGAGGCATTAGATACAACTTAAGACTCGAATTAACCGGGGACAGACATCAGTCCCTACCTCCGAAAGACGTGTTTTGAGGGAAGCAAGAGCTGGTGGTATATACGCCTCAAAATCTGTTTTTGCCTTAACCCTGCTCAAGAAGCCGAAGGCGCCCAGGATCTGCAGATTTCGATTAATGGCGCAGTATTTGTAGGCACGGAGAAAATCTTCACGGTCAACCGGCACAGAGCCAGAAAGCCTGTCCAGATAGTACGCCAGTAGATCTTGCTGGATATCCTCGGGAAGCTCTACGTAGGGATCGATGAGCAATGAAGCAAGGTCGTAGGGCAGGGGGCCAAGCCGGCCGCCTTGAAAATCGATGACATAATATTTCTGATTTCTGACAAGAATATTGCGGGATTGGAAATCTCGGTGGAGAAACCCAGTATAGTTCGTTTCGAGGGCCCTTTCGGCTAATAGCTCAAAGTCTTCTTCAAGTTCTTCAAAGCCTATTTCAAGGCCCTTGTATCCATTCAAGAAGGCCGCCACAAAGTACTTCGCCTCTCTTTCAATAATGAGATCTCGATCATACCATGCGGTCTGGTAGGTGAATGCCGGGTTGAATCCCTTTGCCCCTTCAACCGCCATGGTGATCAGCAGGTCAATGACGGCCTTGTAGTGGGCAAGGATTTTTTCCTGGTCTCCTGTTCGGCGAACAACAGTCTGGAGGTGAAGATCGCCCAAATCTTGCAGGGCAACAATACCTGTGGGGCGATCGTAGCCGTAGATATGAGGAACCGGCACGCCCTTGTTTAAAAGGTGCTGTCCGATGTCAACAAAGGAATCCGCCTCGCACGTCCTGTCCTCCGGCGGCGGACCGTGATCGACCATAATAACAGATGTCTTTCCCAAACTGACGCGATGCCATGTGCGGTCAGAGCCGTCTCCTTTGAACTCGGACCAGGCCAGGATACCTTCGCCAATCTCCGGAACGGCCTTTGCCAGCGCCTTGCGGGCCAGGGCTTCTCTTGCTGCCCCGTGATATCCCGCCATGGTTCCTATGTCGTGCCAGTAGTGATTGCCGGGCACAAATGCCTTTAGCGTAATGCCTGCCCGGATCATCTCACAATAGACATCAATGATGCTGCAAGGGGTTCTTTCCGGGATGAAACTCAGAACCTGCGGATCGAGGACTTGTATGCCGGTAAAGGCAAGTTGGCGGTCATTTGCGGACGTGGTCATAAGCCGACTCCGCCATAGCGGCTGCGACGGCTGGACAGGAGCAGTGTCAGGCTCCAGGTTACGACCTGGCGGGGGGCACGGAGCCGTGTCACCAAACCCCGTGATATGATCATTTGAATCGACCCAGACGTTGTTAAACTGCGAATAGTCGTGAAGCGCCAATGTGACGGGATGTTTGTGACTGAGGTGAAACCTATGGATTTGTGCAAGATCAATGTTGGTGAATATGTCCCCGTTGATAACCAAGAAGGGCTTCTCATCCCAGAAATCCTCAACGTTTTTTATGGCTCCTCCTGTGTTGAGGATGGTTGGCTCGTACCTGGTGTGGACAGGGATTCCGTAGTCCTGTGCCTGGACAAACTCATCAATCATTTCAGCCAGATGGTGCGTGTTTATTATCACGGCCTCACAATGCGAGTCTTGAATGGTGCGAATCAGGATGTCCAGTAAAGGGCGGCCTGCTATGAGAAAAAGAGGTTTTGGTTTCTCTTGGGTCAGAGGCAACAGGCGAGTCCCAAGCCCTGCTGCCAAAATCATTGCCTTCATGGTCACAGGATCATGTCAGGCCTGCAAATCGCTGTCAAGAGGATCAGAGTGGGGCCGTAGAAGCCAAGAATATTTGTGCCTTACATTGCTTCGTGTTATAAACAAATACTGACGGCTTCGTAAAAAGTCCATCTGCGGCGTTGTGCTTCATCTTTCGTCATTGCGACGTACTATAAGTACGCCTCATTCCTCAAGATTGCGCCTGACGGCTTAGGAAGAGGCGCACGCCTTGCATCTGGAGCTTTTTACTATGCCGTCTGTTTGCGGACTTTTTATGAGACCGTCAATACTGATGAAGTCGTAAAAAGTCGTCACTCCGGTGAAAACCGGAGTCCAGAGCCTTTGTAACTAGCTGAATAAACTGGATTCCGGCTTTCGCCGGAATGACAGAAAGAGGTGTTTTTCGACTTTTTGCGAAGCCGTCAAAGTTGGGAGTAAATCCTCATTGGATAAGCAGCGGCATGAAACCGAAACTGGCCATATGTAACTTCTTTTCAGACATTGAGACTCTACGCAGCTTT
>DAOUWN010000048.1 GCA_030667105.1 Deltaproteobacteria bacterium | reverse complement strand
GGGTATTGCTTTTGTAGTTTTTTATGGTGGACACGGAGTCGTCACGGGGGTTTCCACACCCGGCACCTTTTTTTCCTTTATCACTGCAGTGATGATGTTGTACGACCCTATCAGAAAGCTTAGTCCTTTGAACAATACCGTACAGGAAGGCCGGGCTGCGGCTGTCCGAATCTTTGACATTCTCGACACGGAATCAGAAATCATAGACAGGCAAGACGCAGGGGCGCTTGAGTCAGGACATCATGGGGTGGTTTTCAGGAACGTATCCTTCAAGTATGAAGACCAAATGGTCTTAAGAAACATCAATCTGGAAGTCAAAAGCGGCAGGGTCATAGCACTGGTAGGCATGAGCGGAGGAGGAAAGACCACGCTGGCAAACCTGATTCCTCGTTTCTATGATGTCACCGAGGGGGCCATCTTTGTTGATGAGCATGATGTCAGGGATGTGACCATTGCCTCACTTCGCAGCCAGATTGGAATCGTGACTCAAGACCCCATTCTTTTTAATGATACCATTCGAAACAACATTGCTTATGGCAAAATTGACACAGCAGAGTCCGGCATCATTGCGGCGGCCGAGGCCGCCTATGCTTATGATTTTATTCAGGGTTTCCCGGAAAAGTTTGACACCATTGTTGGCGAGAGCGGGGTGAGGCTTTCCGGTGGGGAGAAGCAGCGCATTTGTATTGCCCGTGCGCTTTTGAAAGACGCTCCCATACTGATCCTGGACGAGGCAACGTCCTCACTGGATACGGAGTCGGAACAGGCGGTTCAAGGGGCCCTTGAGAACCTCATGAAGGGTCGAACAACCTTTGTTATTGCCCACAGGCTTTCCACGATCCGTCACGCTGATCGGATCGTCGTAGTTGTGGGCGGCAGGATTGTCGAGGAGGGAACGCATGAAGACCTCTTGGCCCTCCAAGGCGAGTATCACAAGCTTTATGAACTGCAGTTTGAAGATAACAATCAATAAAATCGCTTTGCGATTTTATATAAGGCGGCTACGCCGCCAAGAAGGATCAAGCCCTGATTCTTGCATATAACATTTTGTTTTTGTTAGGCACTGTGTTGGCCTTTCCGCTTGTCTTGGTTAATGTCCTGACCTCTGAGAAGAGAAGAAAGACAGTCTTGAGGCGCTTGGGGATACAATCCCTCGTCAGGACGTCTGCGAGAAGGCCGGTATGGGTTCATGCCCTTTCCGTAGGTGAGGTTTTAGCCTCTGTTCCCTTAGTAAAAAGGCTTAGAAAGACTTATTACAATCGTCCACTCGTTTTTTCGGTTTCAACTCTTGCCGGTCATGAGATGGCAAAAAAGCTGTTGGTAAGTGATGTTGATTCAATTTTCTTTTTTCCTTACGATTTTCTCTGGTCTGTAAGGAAGGCAATTCGGAATGTAACTCCTTCCTTGTTTTTTCTCGTTGAATCAGACATCTGGCCGAACTTCCTGTATGAGATGAAGAGGCGGCAGATCCCCACTATTTTGGTTAACGGCAGGATTTCTCCAAGATCTTTTTACGGATACAAGCGCCTTGCTTTCTTCATGAGATCAGTTTTTTCTTGGATATCGGTCATTTGTGCCCAATCCGAATTGGATGCGGAAAGATTTGAGTCGATCGGGGCTCCTCAGGAGAAGATCAGGATAACGGGAAACCTCAAGTTTGATCAGGAAATCGATTGTGTGTCCAGTAATGAGATAGAGAGTGCAAGGCAATCCCTGAAGATAGCGCCTGGCCACAAAATTCTCATGGCTGGCAGCACACACGAAGGAGAAGAGTCCATTGTTCTTGACGTTTTTTGCAGATTGAAAAGGAAGTTCCATAAGCTGGTCCTTGTGATTGCGCCAAGAAACCCTAAGCGCGCGAGCGCTGTCTACAGACTGGCTGTGCCCTCCGGACGAACTGTGGCCCTGATGACCGGGTTGAAGCAAGTTTCCTCAGCGGGTGCGATCGATGTGATTGTGGTGGACACAATGGGTGTACTGGGGCGATTGTATGCTCTTGCAGATATCGCTTTTGTTGGGGGGAGCCTGGTGAGGTCCGGCGGGCACAATCCGCTGGAACCTGCAGCGCTGGGGAAACCGGTCCTCTTTGGCCCTGATATGAGTGACTTCCCGTCAATAGCCGAAATGCTCATTGGATCCGGGGGGGCGATTCGAGTAAGCGATGGTGAAGGGCTTTTTCGAGAAGTAACTGCTCTTCTGAGTGACAATAACAAAGCAAGACGAATGGGGGAGCGTGCCTCTGAGGTGTTTGAAAGCAATAGGGGCGCTGTGGAAAGGACACTGAAGATCTCAGAAGGATTTCTAAAGACTTGAGGTAATAGTTCACCTATCAACAAAACTTCTTGATAGGATTACAGGCCCGCCCTGGCACGACTTGCGCAAAATCTACTTGGGCCGGCGCAGAATATCCTGACTGGAGCCGTATACTCCTGCGGTG
The DNA here is from genome assembly GCA_030667105.1 of Deltaproteobacteria bacterium. The sequence goes on along the minus strand of DAOUWN010000048.1, from coordinate 8,273 downwards.
CAAATCCAGGTCTGGGCCAGGGATAGACACGATATTTTTTGAAAACAGGGTACCTGTTTTGATCAACAAGGTTGAATTAATCCAGTCCATCCCGTTAATCCTGTCAAAAACAGACAGCTGAACTTGTACGACGTGAGTTTCCTTCGGAAAAAAATAGAATCTGTTATGATTCACGGAAGCGAGTCACGATTTACATCGTTTTTCGAGACTTCCCTTTACCTCATTTCGCTTGCTTATGCTGGTACTGTAAGCCTGAGGGCCTTTTCTTACAAGAAAGGGATTTTGAAATCGAGAAGACTGCCGTGTACGGTAATATCCATAGGTAATGTCACTGTCGGCGGTACTGGAAAAACGCCATTGACAATCCACATGGCTGGTTTGCTGAAGGGTTTGGGCTACAAGGTGGCTGTGCTCAGCAGAGGTTACAAAGGATGCAAGGAAAAATCCGGGGGGGTTGTGAGTGACGGGCAAAGAATACACATGAGCCCGGAGGCAGCAGGTGATGAACCGTATCTCATGGCCCTCAAGCTCGACGGCGTGCCAGTGCTTGTGGGCAGGGATCGGTTTGAAATCGGCATGCTCGCAATTCGGGAATTTGGATCTGAAATACTTGTGTTGGATGACGCATTTCAGCATCTACAACTGGATCGGGATTTGGATTTTGTGCTGTTGGACGCTGTTTGCCCTTTTGGCAACCGCCATCTTCTCCCGAGAGGAATACTCAGAGAACCGTTAAGACAACTGATACGCGGTGACGCATTTGTTCTAACGAGATCAGACCCTGTTGCTTTGCCTTCAGGCTATCAGGTATTGAATGCGTTGACAAAAGGCAGGCCTGTTTTTCAGTGTATACATGCTCCCGACGTCCTGACTGAAGTCAGAACTTCGCCCTCTGCCAAGGGAGAGAAAGTTAGCTATGGTCTTGATTTTTTAAGAGGACGGCGGGTCCTTGCTTTTTCCGGGATTGCCAGAAACGAAGATTTTCGAATGATGATCCAAAACCAGGGGTATGATGTGGCAAGATTCCTTTCGTTCCCTGATCATCACAAGTATTCAGACGAGGATTTGGAGACGATTCGGCGATCAGCGGACCAGTCTGGTGTGGAACATGTGGTCACAACTGAGAAAGACTATGTCCGTATCGCTCATAGGGTTTCCTGGCCAATCAAGCTCCTGGCACTGGGGATAAGAGTTTCTTTTGGGGACGCAGAAAAAGCCTTTAATAACTATCTTGAGGAGAAAGTGCGTTCTTTGCGCGGTAACCGTCCCGCCCGCCTCGCAAGCTTGGCGAGCGGGCAGGTGATTCGTGAGTTCTGACTGGAGAAGGCATGAGAATAGATCGATTTGAGGATGTGGTTTCATTAAGTACTTGCTGGCCTACGAGCAAGGTCAACGAAAGAAAGGTAACCCTGAACGGTGAACTCTGAACCCGTGATTGCTACCTTGTTCAGGCTCTTAGGCCTTGTTCCGCGGAATTGGGCTTGCCGATTGAGTGATATCATCGGGCATATCATGTTTCTGGCTGACAAGAAGCACAGTAAGATTGCTCTGGACAACTTGACCCACGCTTTTGGCAATGAGAAAAATCCAACCGAGATTAGAATTCTCGCCCGACAGGTTTTTGGAAACCTTGTGCAGATAGTGTTTGAGATAGGGTGGTCTTTGAGGTTAGACAGCAAGGATTTTGAGAAGCACTTCAGAATCGAAGGATTGTCCAACCTCAGGAGTGCGTATGAAAAAGACAAGGGAGTGCTAATCCTCACCGCCCACCTTGGCAACTGGGAGCTTCTGACTATCATAGCAGCCATGACAGGTTATCCCACGAGCATTGTTGTCCGTCCGCTTGATTTTCCACCACTTGAGGAATTTTTTGGAAAGCTAAGGACCCGTTTTGGCGGCAGACTGATCCCTAAGGATTCAATGCGGGCGGTTTTGGGAAGTTTGAAACAACAAAATATGGTCGGATTGCTCATGGACCAGAACGTTGATTGGTATGAAGGGGTTTTCGTCGACTTCCTTGGTCGGATATCCTGTACGAGTAAAGGGCTGGCGCTTCTGGCTTTAAAGACCAAAGCGCCAGTAGTACCACTGTTTCTAGTGCGTGAGACATGGGGCTTTAAAGCAGAAGTTGGGCAGGAAGTCCCGCTTGTCAAGACCGGAGACATGAGAAAGGACATAGAAGCCAACACACAAGGGTATAACAGGATTATTGAGTCCTTTGTTCGTCGCTACCCGGATCAGTGGTTTTGGGTCCATCAGCGTTGGAAAACAAGACCGTCTTGTCCTTGGCCAAGAGAGCAGTAGTCATTGGTCATTCGTTTGAAGAACCATGCCTGATGCCAGATCCAGGATGCCGGATTCCTGACCAGGAAAGACAAATGCCTAAATTCACTAATAGGAACAAATCACCTTTTTTCGTGAGTTCGTGCTTAGCGGCGTTCGCCTTGAGAACATCACGTGGTGATTTCTTTGTTCTTGCTTTCCCGGGTTAGCTTTATGACAAGAACCAGACTCGATTGTAGCAAGATCAAGCGTATTCTGATCCGTTCCACCAACTGGGTGGGAGATGCCATTCTCACCACTCCTGCGATTCGGGCTGTTCGCAAGAACTTTCCACATGCCGAGATCACCATTCTCGCCAAGCCCTGGGTGGCTCCCGTTTTTTGCAATAATCCCTACGTTGATAACATCTTGCAGTACGATGATGGAGGAAGGCACGCAGGTTGGCTGGGAAAAGTTCGCCTTTCAAAGGATTTGCGCAGGAGTGGTTTTGACCTGGCTATTCTTTTGCAGAACGCCTTTGAGGCTGCTCTTCTGGCCTATCTTGCCGGGATTCCGAATAGGCTCGGTTATAACACCGACGGCCGGCATTTTTTGCTGACGAACTCTATTCGTCTAGATCCCGGCCTTAAGCAGGTCCATGAAATAGAATATTATCTTGGCATTCTTAAAGGAGCTGGCCTAAAACCTGACGGGAGAGATCTCACCTTGGTGATAAGCGAGCAGGAGCGCAAGCTAGCGGGTGAGATCCTGGCCAGACACAGTATTTCAAGACAACCGACATTGGTAGGAATCAGCCCCGGGGCCACATATGGCTCAGCCAAGCGTTGGTTTCCTGAACGCTTCGCCAGCCTGTGTGACAGAATACAGGAGTCCTCCGGGGCGAAGATAGTGATTTTTGGTGGACCCGGCGAACAAGCCGTGGGAGAGCAGGTCTGTCAACTAATGAAGGGTAAATCCGTAAATCTTTGTGGCAAGACAAACCTTCGTGAGGCTGTGGCCTTAATTGAAAAATGTCAACTCTTCATAACAAACGATTCTGGCTTGATGCATGCGGCAGCAGCGCTTGATGTCCCTTTGGTTGCAATATTTGGTCCCACCAACCCGATCACAACAGGGCCCAGCAGCCCGAGGAGCCGCATTGTTCGGGTACCAGTTCCCTGCAGCCCATGTCTCAAAACCGAGTGTCCCACAGACCATCGGTGCATGAAGGCGATAACGGTTGATATGGTCTATGCCGTTGCTGAGGAACTGCTTGTTGAGAATAACGGTCAAAAAATAGACTTCTCTGCGTCCTCAGCGACTCTGCGGTGAAAAAAACGTAACAAGGCACTAGCCCCATGAACATATTGATTGTCAAAATGAGCGCCATCGGAGACGTTATCCATACGCTGCCTGCTTTAAATGCTCTGAGGACGCATTTTCCCGATGCCCACATTGCATGGCTCGTAGAAGAGGCCGCATCTCCTCTTGTTGAGGGCCATCAGGCCCTTGACCGGGTTCTGATCTCAAAGCGAAAAAGCTGGGTCAGAGGTCTATTGGGGCCTTCGGGTCTTGACAATATCAGGGAGGCATACTCTTTTGTAAAGGAAATCCGGGACACAAGATATGATATCGTTCTAGATTTTCAGAGTTTGCTCAAAAGTGGTGTTCTGATCGGATTGGTCAGGGCAAAGCGCAAAATTGGATATGACAAAGGCATGGAACATATGGAACATAGTTATCATTTTCTGAATGAACGTGTTCCTCCCGTTAACATGGATATTCACGCTCTTTCAAGAGGCATGATGCTTCTCGAATTCTTGGCGATCCAGTCGCCTAAGATTGTATACGATCTTCCTATTGGCGATCGTGATCGCGCCATGGCTGATGACCTTCTGGTTCGACACGGACTGACGGGCCATAGACCACTCGTACTGATCCATCCTGTGGCCAAATGGGAGACAAAGCTTTGGGGTGCCCGCAAGTTTTCCATATTGACTGACAGGCTGATTGAACAATATAATGCCAGGGTGATTTTTACGGGAAGCCAGGAAGATCGCACCATCATTCAGCACATGATATCCATGATGAAAGGTGAGGCTGTAAACCTTGCCGGAGAGACGACCTTAAAAATCCTGGCCGCACTCTACGAGAAATCCGACTTGCTTATTTCGACTGACACCGGGCCAATGCACCTTGCTGCTGCGGTAGGAACTCCGGTTGTGGCTCTTTTCGGACCAACGGCTCCGTGGAGAACCGGCCCCTTTGGGTCGGGCCATCAGGTTATAAGGGCTGGTCTGAAATGTAGTCCCTGCTTCAAACGGGAATGCACTACAAAGGATTGCATGGAGCAGATTTCTGTAGAAGAGGTATTCGATGGGGTTGAAAAGCTTGTCGATGTTGCAGAATATCCAGTGCCCAATGATCAATATCCAATCTCCAATGAAAGGAATAGGGAGAATATACAATGAAATGCTTGGTTACCGGCGCTGCCGGCTTTATAGGATCGCACTTGTGTGAATACTTGATTGAAAAGGGATTGACTGTTGCGGGTATCGATAGTTTTATGGATTACTATCCTAGGGCCATAAAGGAATCAAATCTTGCCGGCATAAGAAAAGGGGAAAGATTTCACTTCTTCGAAGGAAGCCTTCTGGAAGTAGATCTATCAAAACTCTTGGACGGAGTTGACGTTGTCTTTCATCAAGCCGCTCAGGCTGGAGTGCGGGCGAGTTGGGGAGAGAGCTTTAAGATCTACACTGATAACAACATACTTGCGACACAGATGCTCCTTGAGGCATGCAAGGAAAGGCCGGTCAAGAAATTTGTTTACGCATCCTCATCTTCTGTTTACGGAGACACAACGGATCTTCCAATGAGAGAAAATTCCCTCCCCTGCCCGGTTTCTCCTTATGGTGTTTCCAAGTTGGCTGCTGAACACCTCTGTTGGCTTTACTACAAGAATTTTGGAGTGCCAACGGTTTCACTTCGTTATTTCACGGTTTATGGGGCCCGGCAGAGGCCAGACATGGCCTTTCATCGTTTTTTTAGATGGGCGCTGGAGGGCAAGACTCTTGAGGTATATGGCGACGGCGAACAGAGCAGAGATTTCACTCATGTTAACGACATTGTGAAAGCAAATTGGCTGGCATTTGAAAAGGCCTCGCCAGGAGAAGTGTTTAATGTCGGAGGGGGCTCTCGCATTACCCTGAACAAGGTTATCGATATCATCAAAGAGATAGTGGGGTCGGAGTCAAAGGTGAATTATCAGGAAGTACAAAAGGGTGATGTGAGACACACCTCTGCGGACATGACCAAGGCCATAGAAACGCTGGGATATAGGCCCAAGGTAGCGATCCAGGATGGTCTTCAGGCGGAATATGAGTGGATTAAGGGCCTGGTCGAGTAGTTAAATGGTTGAGTGGTAAGGGAGCAACTATGTTTCAACTCTTATGTTCCAATGACCTGCAAGAAGAGTTGACATCCCTCTTTTGTGGTATTACAGATAAAAAAATGTAATACCAATTTCTTAAGGGGAAGATTATGCCAAAGATTACCGTTAAGGGCCAGATAACGATACCGAAAGAAATAAGAAAGAAATTCGGGTTCTTACCAGGTATGGATGTTGATGTCGTTGCCGAGCGCAACAAGGTTGTCCTTGTAAAAAACAGGCACGAAAATAAGTTCATGAAATGGCTTGGGCGTGGGGCATACCAGGACAGACAGAGTGTTGACTCTATTATTGATCAACTTCGTGGTAGAATTGATGAGTAATATTGTAACAAGTGACACTGGATATTATTCAACCTATTTCCCCGAGTTGAATATTATTACAGCCGACCAGATCACCGAGATGCAAGTCTGAATTACCCATGGCTATCCTTTGCTTGCCTTTTCTTTGCATTTTTCCAGTTGGTTCAGTTAACGGCTTTAGAAGTCACCTGAAATGTACCAACATGGAGATTAGATCGTGGGCTCAAAAATTGAAAAAGAGATCATCGTTGGATTGAGCAAGGCATTGGGCAGTGATCCTGATGTCTTGTTTGCGTATCTCTTTGGATCCAGGGCGAGCGGATTAACCCATCCGCACAGCGATTTGGACATTGCCTGCTATGTGAGAGAAGGGGATGATGCCTTTTATCACAGAAAGGACAAAGAGCTGACGGAAAGCATACCTGATAATATTGGCGGCTATAAGGTTGATCTTCACTTGTTAAATACGATGCCAATGCTACTAAAGTTTGAAGTAGTCCGGTATGGGCAGGAACTTTTTGTCAGGGATGAATCTGCAAGGGTGGAATTTGAGACAAATATCTTATACAGGTACTTCGACATGAAGCCGTTATTGTCCTTGTACTACTCATTATTGGCTGAGAAGATAAGGAGCGCAGGCTGATGGGAATCCTGAGAAAAGAAAGGGTGTTAGAATACCTGGACAATTTGCAGCGCCAACTGTCGGACCTTGAAGCTATGAAGGTGGGTGGGCCGGATTTTTTCTTGGATCGAAAGAATTTTGAGAGGACAAAGGCCATAAAATACACGTTGGCGTGCGCTATTCAGGACGTCACAAGAATTTCCTTGCATATCGTTGTTGCCGTGGGACTTGCAAAGGTCAGAGATAGTGAATCTGAGGCCATTTTGGCCCTTGCGGGATCAGGTATCATTCCAAAGGAACTTGGTCAGAAACTCAAAGGGATGCCTGCTTTTAGGAACAGATTGATCCACGATTACTTGCCAGGCAAATTTGACGCAGAGAAGTTGTTTGACAGGCTCCAAGACCTTGACGACTTCAGGGAATTTTCCAGACACGTCATAGCGTGGATGGAAAAGGCCTAAAAAGCGAAAAAACAAGTCACAGAGTTGGAGACAATAACCGCCTACGGGGTCCAGTGCTGAAGGAACCTATGTTAACATCTGAGCGTTTACTGGAGATAGAGGGGAAATTTGAGACAAAGGTGCAGCGCATTGTTTAGAGCTGTGCTGTTAGGCTAAAGACTGTGTGTGTCTGAAGAAGGCTGTATTCACCGCAGAGCTCGCTGAGAGCACTGAGGATGAAATCGGGATTGAGATTATTCCTTTTCCTTTCTGCTGAGAGGACAGAAAGGAAAAAACAGCATCCCTTAGGCAATGTTTGAAGTTTGAATTGCAAGGGATAGTCGCAACATTGGTAATTTTATTTGTTTGCCGGAGGCTGAGTGGTTTTGATTTGCCGCCCTCTTAGCGGCAAATGGAAAAAGAGTCTTTGCGACCTCGGCGTCTTGAGCGAAGCGGCCGGTGAAAAAGTAAAGGAGGGAAAATCATGGCAATCAGCAAGGAGCTATTGGATATTCTGGCCTGTCCCAAGTGCAAAGGGGACATCTATCTTAATGAAACAAAAGATGGGCTTATCTGCGATAACTGTAAGCTACTTTATGAGATCAAGGATGACATCCCAATCATGCTGATAGACGAGGCAAAACCGCTGGAGGAGAGTTGATTGGATATTTCTGCAGTGGTTGGCAATTATCCTTGAAAACTGACTTTCATGAATCATCAGCTATCAGCTTCTCTTATCGTGACTACGTATAACTGGCCTGAAGCTCTTGGGGTTGTACTTCATTCTGCTCTCAAGCAGACAAGGAGCCCTGATGAGATCATCGTAGCAGATGATGGATCTGGCCCAGAGACAGCTGGAGTTGTTGAAGGGGTTTTGAAACCTTCGGGCTTGAGGTGGTGCCAAGTGTGGCATTATGATTCAGGGATAAGGCAGGCCAGGATCAAAAATTTGGCAGTCAAATATTCCCAAGGGCGTTATTTGATATTCATTGATCACGATGTAGTCCTGCATCATGATTTTATCGCTGATCATCTCTTTATGGCTCGTAGAGGCACCTTTTTGCAGGGTAAACGCGTCTTCTTGCCAGAACATCACACAAAGAGAGTTTTGGCGCACGGACTGTCTCACCCGGTTTCACCCTTTATGCGGGGTCTTGAAAACAGAAAGAATGCCTTTAGATATCCGAAACTAGCAG
>DAOUWN010000121.1 GCA_030667105.1 Deltaproteobacteria bacterium | reverse complement strand
GCCAAATTGGTCTATCGGGTTTTAAGCATGATCTTCGCAAAGAGAAAGGGAAGCTGATGGAGAAACAAGATCTCCTAAGAAAACCGATCGAGCACATCGACATCAAAACGTTTGATGCCAGACCGATCATAGAGGGATATGCTTCTATGGCTTTTCAGGCGAGGAATCTTGCCGTTGCTTCAGAAATCTTCAGCCGTATGCTGGCAGACCACGACTGCAAAATCATTCTCACGCTTGCAGGCTCTCTATTCAGCGCCGGCCTAAAGCATGCTGTCGCGGATATGGTCGATCACAATATGGTGGATGTCATCGTATCTACGGGTGCTATTATTGTAGATCAGGATTTTTTCGAAGCACTCGGGTTTAGACATTACGCGGGGAGCCCATTTGTGGACGATAGGGCATTGCGTCAGCTTGCCATTGACCGGATCTATGACACATATATCGACGAAGACGAACTGCGCGTCTGTGACATGACAATAGCACAGATTGCTGACACGTTACCTCCAAGACCGCACTCCTCCAGAGAATTCATCCATGCCATGGGAGCTTATTTGGAAAGGGAAGGGTTAAAAGCGGAAAGATCCGCAATTCACTCTGCTTATAAGAAAGGGGTGCCAGTCTTTGTCCCTGCATTTTCTGATTGCTCTGCCGGTTTCGGACTGGTGTACCATCAGTGGCACAAGAAAGACGGGCATCTTACCATCGATTCCGTCCGGGACTTTCGTGAACTGACAGAGATCAAATTGGCCGTCAAAGATACGGGCATCATCATGGTAGGTGGTGGGGTACCCAAGAATTTCACTCAGGACGTGGTGGTGGCCACAGATATCTTGGGACAAGAAAAGCCCATGCATAAATACGCTATTCAGCTCACAGTAGCTGATGAACGGGATGGCGGACTGTCGGGGTCCACGCTGAAAGAGGCATGCTCCTGGGGAAAAGTAGACCTGAAGTATGAGCAGATGGTCTTTGGTGAAGCCACTCTTACGTTTCCTCTGCTTGTCAGCGATGCCTACCACCGAGGTGCCTGGAAGAAAAGAGCGCCCTGGAATCTGTCTAACCTCTTTATGAAGTAAATACGGCGAATGGATAACCCATTCTTGATTCGAGCGTAACGTCAATGATTCTGAATTTATAGAGGGGATGGAGCATGAAACACAAGGATGAGCTTTTGGCCCGGGCTGAGGCCCACATATTCTCTACCGGTCTGAGGGATGGAGCGACCCATCTCTGTCGGGCCAATATGAAGTATGGGTTGGCCAAGATCCACTGGGTTCAGGAGCGGCTTGGCCTGAAGTCGGATGCCACCTTCATTTCTAGTCCGGACATGACCATTAGCCGGAATGCCGCCCGGTGGAAGAGCGGGTTTGGCTATGGGGGAAAACTCACCTGGGGCGATGGTGACATCGAACTGGTGATCCTGGATGTAAAACCTAATACCTGCGGGATGCTGGTGGGAGGACTAGACCGATTACCCGACAGCTCAGAGCTGGTCTGTATGGTCAACAAGCTAAAGGACCGAAAGAGAGACATCGATGGGATTGAGATCCAGTGGGACTTCCACCTCTCCAACCACGTCATAGACCTCTTTTGGGTAAAGCCCCTGGGGGATGTCAAATTCTCCGAATATGTCTTTATCATCCATTCGTCTGCCCCTGAATTAACGGGGGATAACTCTATAGGATTCGGCCTCTATTATGACCGCAGCATGCTCCTTAGAGACATGGCGGAGAGGTTCGATACTCCCTTCGGCCCCCTCCACGTTTTGACCGGCTCTCGGGCCAAGGAATACTATGAGTTTTACCGCTATGCGGAAGGATACTCCAAACAAAAGCGTATTCTCGCAGCCGAGGGTCTTTTCGGCGAGTTTCAGCTCATCTCTAACGAAGTGCACCAAGGGCTGGCGAATATGAACGAGATCATCCTCGGTTGTCACCTACTGTATGAGAACAACCCGGAGCATATCTTTCCCTTTGTATTGAGGGCGGACTTGCCAGCCTATCTGGTAAAGGGCAAGCCCAATATAGATGAGAAAGAAATCGAGTCCCTGGGCTTTGCACAGCGATCACAAAGGTTGGGGGTATATGATAGGTTGAAGAAGGCCAACATCATCCCCCATGGGTCTGGCTATACCTTCCCGGACCTGCTGAATGTTTGCCGGGTTTTCGAACATAACGATCACAGATACTTCGAGGTAGACCTGCTCAATGACCGGGGCAAAAAGGTGCTCTCCGACCTTAGGGAAATCCCTTACACCTATCGGGGCCGGGAAGTAGTGCTCAAAACATTGGAGCTGAATCTGTGCGAACTGGTGGCCAAGTTGCTTCCCCGATATGTGCTCAAGATATAGGATAATGGTCCTTCAATTGGCCACAATATGCCGTGTGAGAGAGGAGGTCATCTATGTTCACCAGGAATTTGAGCGAGGAGGAGGTAGCCATTATTCGCAAGATAGAAATGTTCATTCGAGACAAACACCACAAATTGCAGGGCCATGACTACTCTCATGTCATGGCTGTCACGCAATATGCTGTTGAAATCGCCCAGAGTATACCTGACTCGGTAGATCCATTCGTGCTGATCTGTGGAGCCCTGTTTCACGATATCGGTCGGGTGGGGACCATTACCGGACGGCTGCACGGACTGCGAGGGGCGACCATCGCCAACGAATACTTGAGAGCTGTTGGCATAGGCGATGAAATGCGCGAACAGATTGTGGAGATCGTGGTCCGGCACACGGAGACCTCTATGTTGCCCCCGGAGACTGTGGCTGAGAAGGTGGTCTTTTATGCAGATGACCTGGACCGACTGGGGTTAATCGGGATGCTGCGAGGGATGATGGTTGGAAATGTGGATTGGTCCATGGAGGATATCATCGAGAACCGGCTGGATAAGAGGAGGAAGGACTACCAGAGGTTACATTTTCAGGCCAGCCGAGAGCTTGGCCGAAAGCTATACGAGGAAACCCTCCAACTTATCGACTTCATCCAGGATTCCTTGGACCAGAGGTGCCTCGAGATAAGTAAACTAAACCTACCAATATGAGCATCTACTCGATGCTTAGCAGCAGCTTTTATGGGCTCCGATGCGCCGTCCTATCGCCTAAGGCCCTCAATTACCTTACTTCAAAAGTTTCGGATTCACCGCGGTGGAGCTTTTGCCTGTTTAATGATTCTCATCCTGCCATCATCCAGACCAACAACTCCACAACAAACGCCCCAATAGCAATTTCTCGGGGCTTGAAAAAGCACTTCAAAGAGTATGTTGAGTGGGAAAAAGGGCGGACTCAGTACAGTATATTGTGCCTCCTGACCTTTTTTGACCCATATATTGTGTTTTTTCACTTGACTTTCGGAAAAATCCTGTTCTATTAGGTGATTACGTTCGACGTAGCTCGTTATTCACTCAAACCAAAGGAGGAAAGTATCATGACAAAGGCAGAACTGGTGGAACGGATGGCAAAGGATGCTGGGATCTCAAAGGCTGCGGCCACCAAGGCGCTGAACTCGTTTGTTGACAGTGTCAAGAAAGCTCTCAAAAAGAAGGACGAAAAGCTCACACTGGTTGGTTTCGGCACGTTTGCCAAGGTCCGTCGCAAGGCCCGTACAGGCGTGAACCCCGCGACAGGCAAAAAGATAAAGATCAAGGCACGCAATGCTGTGAAGTTCAAACCGGGCAAACGCCTTAAAGACGCTATTTAGTGTCCACAGCAGGAGTTAAGCAAACAGGCATTGAAACCAAAATCACAAAGGAAGGAAACCACAGATGAAGAGTGTGACAAATGATCTGCAAGCCGTAACCAGGGAACTGAAGGCCCTCACAAAGAAGACAGAAAGACTGGTCAAGGCGGTTGACGAGATCGAGACGGCTAAAACTTCTAAGAAACCGAAAGCCAAAACCAAAGTCAAGGCTAAAGCTGCGAAGAAGAAAGCTCCTGCAAAGAAAAAAGCCGTTGCGCCGACTGCGACTGACAAGGTGGTCAAGACCATCAATAGGTCAAAGAAAGGCGTTGACGTCCCCGCGTTGATGAAAAACACCGGGTTTGATGAGAAGAAGGTAAGAAATATTGTTTCCAGGGCGTTTAGCCAGGGCAAGATCAAGAGAACAGGAAGAGGAGTATATGTAGGGACGTAACCCCGGCTCCCACTTCCCTGCGTCTAGTGATAATCTCTATTTCCTGATCACTGCGCGCAAAACTGCACGGATCTTTGTCTCGCGGTTATGTAAAATGCGCGGCTTCACAATTGGGCATTAGCCGGTTGCCGACGTGTGTGGTCTGGGTGGGTGATTCTCGTGGTCATTTTGTTGGTGACGCACTGAAGCCCGCGCATTCATACGCGTGGCGCCCCCAGCCTGTTGACCAATTCACCTATCATTGTCAAACATAGAATGAACGAACCTAATGGAAGGGTTTGCTTGTTGACTAGAGTGCTACAAGCTGTTAAAGAAAAAATATGCCGACTCACAAAATCGCTCTGCGATTCTACGTAGTCCCTCCTTCGACGGAACTCTGCAGTCAGAAAAAGGCACTTTTCCTATCCAATTGACCGAGGGGTGAGAGATGAAAAGCGAAATTGAGGTGTTCAGGGAGTTTATTCGAGAAAAAGGCCTTAGAAATACTCCCGAGCGTGAACTCATTATCGAGGAGATCTTTGCCACTCACGATCACTTTGACGTGGACGAACTCTATTTACGCTTGAAACGAAAAAAACATAAGGTCTCAAAGCCATCCATCTATCGCCTGATTCCGTATCTGTTGGAGACCGGCCTGATTCAAGAGGCCTATTTTGAAGATGGCCACCTTCACTATGAGCACATCTACGGCCATGAACACCATTGTCATCTTCGGTGTATAAAATGCGGCAAGACCATCGAATTCCAAGAAAAGTCTTTGATACGGCTTGAAAAAAAGCTGGCAGAGAAATACGATTTTTCGATCAAGGGTCACAAATTCGAGGTAACTGGTTACTGCCGGAGGTGCAAAGCCCATCTCTGATTGTCTTTCTCTGGACCTAATCGCTTTCAGTGTCCAAATGAAATTGCCATGAAAGGTAAGAAGGCAGGCAAGACGGTTTTCTTGTGTCAAAACTGCGGCTATCACACGCCAAAATGGATGGGAAGATGTCCGGACTGTGGTGAATGGAACAGCCTCGTTGAGGAAAGGCGCCAGTTGGAGTCCGGGCTTGCAGTTCATGCATTTTCTGCAGCCTCACCATCCCGGCCGGTTCCTATCAACAGTGTGGAAATCAGCCAGGCCAAACGTATTGCCACAGGAATACAAGAATTTGACCGTGTCCTCGGAGGGGGAGTGGTTCCAGGATCTCTTATCCTAATAGGTGGAGATCCCGGCATCGGAAAATCCACCCTCATGCTTCAGGTTTCACACAGACTTGCATCGCGCAAGTACAAGCTGCTGTACATTTCCGGTGAGGAATCCGTACAGCAAATCAAGCTCAGAAGCAACCGACTGGGCACATGTTCGGATGGACTCTGGGCCGTCTCGGAGACAGGCCTTGAATCGATCAGAGCCATGGCCGCCGAGATGGAGCCCGATGTCATGGTAGTTGATTCCGTTCAGACCATCTTTACCCCAGAGTTGACCTCTGCCCCAGGTAGCGTGAGCCAGGTTCGAGAGGCCACTATGCACCTAATGCTCCTGGCGAAGCGTACAGGTATTCCGATTTTTCTGGTGGGACACGTGACAAAAGATGGAGCCATTGCCGGCCCCAAGCTGCTGGAACATATGGTTGATACGGTGCTCTATTTCGAAGGGGGCCAAAACAACCTTTTCCGGATACTGCGGGCAGTAAAGAACCGGTTTGGTTCCACCAATGAGATCGGTGTGTTTGAGATGAAGGACAGCGGGCTTTGCGAGGTTCTGAATCCTTCTTCGGTATTCCTCCCCGAACGTACCTCTTTTGTCCCTGGTTCTGTGGTCACAGCGAGTATTGAGGGTTCTAGACCCATATTGCTTGAGATCCAGGGTCTTGTTGCCAAGTCCGGCTTTGGCACACCACGGCGGACAGTCCTTGGAGTTGACTACAACAGGGTTTCTCTTCTGGTAGCAGTCATGGAGAAGAAACTCGGCTTGCAGTTGAAAGACGATGATATCTTTGTGAATGTAGCAGGCGGCGTAAGAATAGATGAGCCAGCCGTGGATCTGGGGATCGTCTCAGTTATTGCATCGAGCCTCTTTGACAAACCTGTCAAGGGACACACAGTGGTGCTGGGAGAGATCGGGTTGACCGGAGAGGTTAGGCCAATCAGTCGGATCGAACCGAGGGTGCATGAGGCAGGAAAGATGGGCTTTGAGCGGTGCCTCCTTCCAGACGGCAACCTGAAACATCTCAAAAGACCGGATACTATGGAGCTTGTTGGCGTCCGCACGATCTCTGATGTGGTCGATTCACTCTTTTAGTGGCAATTTTGATAATCTCGTAAAAAGTCGTCACTCCGGTGAAAACCGGAGTCCAGAGCCTTTGTAACTAGCTGGATAAACTGGATTCCGGCGCCTGCCCCGGACCACGATCCGGGGTTCGCCGGAATGACAGAAAGAGGTGTTTTTCGACTTTTTACGAGACCGTCAATTTTGTCTTGCAAAAGATCCACTTGTTGATATATTCCGTCCGGGGTGAAATCTCACAGATGGCATGACTCTTATGCAATACGTGCTCGTAAGGAAGGATTCCCAGCTCGATCAGTCTTTAAACTTCAAGAGATACAAGAATCCTT
>DAOUWN010000096.1 GCA_030667105.1 Deltaproteobacteria bacterium | reverse complement strand
CGTAAAAAGTCGAAAAACACCTCTTTCTGTCATTCCGGCGAAAGCCGGAATCCAGTTTATTCAGCTAGTTACAAGGGCTCTGGACTCCGGTTTTCACCGGAGTGACGACTTTTTACGAGTCCGTCAATTTTGAGACTCCCATAACCGTCCAATATTAGCAATTTGGCAACGACTTTGACGTTACCGTGATACGTCATTAGACAGGACTGACGGGATCAACAAGATCAAACAGCTCTTACCACTGAAGCGCTGGGCTTGTAAAGAGATCAATCGAATCATCTGGCAGTGAGTTGTTTGAGGAATTTCAGGCTTTTTGTCTCCTTTCCGAGATGGTACGGCACAAAGGCCTCAAGCATCTTATGACTCTCTTCGATTGCCTGATCGGAGAACCGGAGCCGGTGGAGTCTCCCCAATGGCGCATTCATAACCCAACGGAGGAGCTTGATCGTTCCCTTGGAAAAGGAGAGATGGCCTGGTCTGCCGGGGGAACATTTTTCGCATAATATCCCCCCTCGTTTTACGTTGAAAACAACGGAGGAGCGCTCAAATTCATCGAGGGGTGTCTGGCAGTTGGCGCAATGGTCGAGGCCAGGTCTAAAGCCGCTTATGCGCATGAAGTGAAGCTGAAATGCGATTTGAAGGATCTCGTGGGACAGCCTCTCGGAGTTGAGTTGATCCAGCACATGCTCAAGGAGCTTGTACAAAGAAGGCTGTTTCTGGCCTTGCTCCATCCACTGATAGACCAACTCGCACCAGTAGCTGGCATAGGCAGTCTTGGTGATGTTGGTTCGGATCTGCTCAAAAGGGTGGACTATCGAGGCTTCCTGCAATATAGGCAGCCCCCGGCCTCGACCATAGGTCCACACCAGGTTCAAGACCGAGAAGAGTTCCAGAATCCCTGCAAAGCGTTTGACGCTCTTTTTGGCTCCCTTGGCTATTAGAGAGACTTTTCCTCGTTTGAGAGTGAAGAAGGTAATGATTTTGTCATAGTCGCCATGCTCGGTTGCCCGGAGCATAATGGCAGGGGAAGACAGGTGCGGCATAAGGGCTATATGTGGAGCAACAGGGTTGCGATCTGGAAGTAGAAAAAAACGCTCAGGATGTCAATGGAGGTGGTCACAAAGGGGCCCGTGGCTACTGCCGGGTCGATATTGATACGAGCAAAAACCATGGGTACAAGCGAACCGACCAAAGCGGCAATAGTCATGGAGATTATGACAGCCAATCCCACCGTAACTCCGAGTAGCCACATGTCATAGCGGATGTGTACGACCATTCCAAGGAGAAGTCCGTAAATAAAGCCGAGGATGGCTCCAGTCACAAGCTCTTTCAGTACGACGCTCCATATTTGCTTTATGTTCAACACACCCGTGGCGAGGCCGCGAACCACGATGGTAGAAGACTGGGTTCCGATATTCCCGCCCATGCCCATAATGATCGGTATGAAGGCCGCAAGATAAATAAGCTTGTTCAGGCTGTTCTCGAAATGGCCGATGATAAAAAAGGCGATTACGCCCCCAATCCAACTGGCCATGAGCCAAGGAAGCCGGATTCGGGTACTCCTCAAGAGCGACTGGGATTCTACCAGACCTTCACCTGCTCCCGCCATTTTCAGGATGTCCTCTGTTGCCTCCTCGCGGATAATATCAATAACGTCATCCACCGTGACGATACCGACAAGTTTATTGTTCTCGTCTACGACAGGCACTGCAAGGATATTGTAACGGGCAACGATTCTGGCTACCTCTTCCTGGTCCATGTCGGTCCGGACACTAACGAGATCTGTGGTCATGATTGATTTCAGCATGGTTTCCGGTCGCACGACGACCAGTTGCCGCAAGGAGATGACGCCCACGAGATTGCCGTGATCGTCAACCACGTACAGATAAAAGGGCATCTCCACATCAACGTACTCTTTCTGCAGCGCCTCGATGGCCTCTCGAGCCGTGGTCTCTTCTTTTAGGGCAATGAATTCCGGGACCATGATGCCGCCGGCGGTTTCGGTATCGTAGCCGAGCAGCCCTTCCACCTCTTCAGAATCCTCTTTTGCCATGAGGTCAAGGAGGGCCTTGGCCCGCTCATCAGGGAGTTTTCCCAGGAGATCGGCCGCGTCGTCGGTAGGCGTTTGTTCCAGGATCTCCGCGATTTTTTCAGCAGGCATGTTTTCGGTCAGATTTTGGAATATTTCCTGTTCCAACTCACTGAAGAGCATGGCCTTCTGGTCCACGCCATCCAGGAGGTCAAAGAGGGCCTCCTGCTCCCGGAGTGTCAAGAACTGAAAGACGACAGCCAGGTCTGCGGCGTGGGTTTTGTTGACAATTTTGTGAAGATGGACCGTGGCGCCTCGCCTGAGGAGTCTTTTGACGGTGTCTAGAAGGAGTTTGGTGCGGTCAACCGACATGTTTTACCTTAAGAGGAGTGCCTAAAGTGCCTAAAATGAGCTAAAGTTATAGCTACAGTCGTTGGTTAATTACGAATTTAGGAATTTGGGAATCACGAATTGAAGGCATTCTGTATGACTTTAATTCCTAACTTACTGAATTACCGAATTTTTCTAACTTTAGGCATTTTAGTTCACTTTAGGCATTTTAGTTCATTTGCGATCATGGATAGAATCTGTCAAGGAGCCTCGGAAAGGGGATGGTTTCCCTCACGTGCTCGAGGCCGCAGATCCACCCGACGGCCCGCTCAATGCCCAGGCCAAAACCTGCGTGTGGGACGCTGCCGTAGCGTCTGAGTTCCAAATACCATTGAAAATCTTTGGCTGGCAGTCCTGCTTTTTCGATCTTTTCGCTCAGGACCTTTGAATCGTCCTCACGCTGGCCCCCTCCGATAATCTCCCCGTAGCCCTCAGGGGCCAACATGTCTACACAGAGGGCCACCTCATGACGATCGGGGTCATTTTTCATGTAGAAGGCCTTGGTCTGTACCGGGTATCGGTGAATCAGCACGGGTTTGTCAAAATGTCTCGAGATAATAGTTTCTTGCCCACCTCCGAAGTCTTCACCCCACGGGAGGGGTTCTCCAGCATCTTTCAAGATTTGCACGGCCTCATCATAGCTGATGACAGGAAAAGGGGCCTGAATCCTCTCAAGCGTGGCAATATCTCGCTGCAGGAGGCGGAGTTCCGGCTCACGGGTTTTGAGGACCTCTTGGACGACGGTCACGATCATGGCTTCTGCCAGGGACATGATGGTTTGCAGATCAGCAAACGCAATTTCCGGCTCGATCATCCAAAACTCGGTAAGATGCCGGCGGGTTTTCGACTTTTCCGCACGAAAAGTGGGGCCACAGCAATAAACCTTGCCAAAAGCCATAGCGCCCGCCTCCATGTAAAGTTGCCCGCTTTGAGACAAAAAGGCCTTGTTGTGCCCGAAATAGTCAGTTTCAAAAAGGGTTGAGGTGCCTTCGCAAGATGAAGGGGTCAGGATCGGGGCGTCCAGGAGCGTGAATCCCTGATCATCAAAAAATCTCCGAGCTGTTGTGACCACGCAGTGGCGGATACGCAGAATGGCCCTCTGTCGAGAAGATCGAAGCCACAGGTGGCGGTGATCCATCAAGAAACCCACTCCATGCTCCTTTGGGGTAATTGGATAGGTTTCTGCCAGCTGAAATACCTCGATATTTGATACGAGGATCTCATAACCTCCGGTAGCCCGCGCATCCCTTTGGATTATTCCGGTAACAGCCAGTGAAGACTCCTGGGACAGATCTGAGTACAGGTTAAAGGCCTGGTCACTCGTCTCACCCCTAATCAGAGTGGCCTGAATAACGCCCGTCCCATCCCTGAGCACCAGGAAACGTATTCGACCGCTGGAGCGTTTGTGGGTTACCCAACCGCAAAGCGTGACGGTCTCACCAACACGATTTTCAACGGAATCAATTGTTAGTTGCATTTTCAAAAGATAATTGATGCCAGAATAATTCCCAGGATTAGCCAGATGGGAATCGAAATAAGCGCTGCCAGGGTTAATCCCCTGAAAAAGTCGAGTTGCTTGACCAGAGTGCGCTTCTCCAAAGCTCGATCGATGACGATGTCAAGTTCGTCAAGCTTGAGTGGCTTTGTGACATAGTCGTAAGCGCCTTCTTTGATATCTTGAACAGCAGACTTGATGGTTCCAAAGCCGGTGATGATTACCACAACAGATCGTTTGTCCAGCACTTTGATTTCACGGAGCAATTCCATGCCGTCCATGACGGGCATCTGAAGATCCGCAAAAACCAAATCAAAGTCATCTGAACTGAATTTGTTTAGGCCCTCGTGGCCATCGTAAGCCACCTTGACCGAACACCCTAACTCAACCATATGTTCGGCCATGCTTTCCGCAAATTCCCTATCATCATCTACTACCAAGATTCTCGCGTCTTTGCTGGTCACTGTGAGACCTTTCCTTCGCGCTTATCGTTTCCGTAACACTTTAGCGCTTTCAAAAGGCTAAACTCCTACATCGTTTCCTAAATGCCCGTTTCCTTCTCAAGCAACTCCTTAAATTTTGAGGGCATTTCCAGAAACGTGACTCCCATCCCCTTTGGATAACTCTCTGTGTCAATCTCGTTGACCCAAACAACCCTACACGTTCCCTTTATCCATTCATCTTTTTCCGGCAACTCAATTTCTATCTGAAATTCATAGCCCACATCGAATGGCGCTTGGGTCGTCAGATAGAGTCCGCCAGGGCTCAAGTTATGGATGACAGCATCTTGAAATGCTTCTTCTGTTTCATAACGGACCTTTAGGACAACTTCATATCTCGGGGTTTCCCTACGCTCTTTCATATGTTCATCCCTCTAATGGTAATCGTGTGTCCCGATTACAACTTGAATACCGGTTTTGCCTTCCAACATCTTAGCCAGTTCTTCAGGAGTGCCATAAGGACAATCCGGCTTGGCATTTGCCAGACAGGAGCTCAAGTAAATAGTATCCGGTTTGATTTCGGAAAGCTTGATGGCCATGCCAGTCTCATGAGCAACCTCCTTTCCCTTCACGGTGACAAAGCCCTAACCTGCGGGAAAGCACAAAGGCTTTCCTGTTCTTGAACCAACACGGAAGGACGAAGTATTATCTTTTATTAAAGGACAACCGGAAAAAAGTCAAGAATTTTCGTGGGTAAGACGGTGTGTCAGTGGAGCTACTGGATCACTTTTACGTGTGATCGTTCTCGAAGGGCTTTCAACCATGCCTTGTATTTCTCTTCCACTACCTCGCGATATATCCTCTCCTGTATCTCTATTCTCGCTTCCTTTAGTGTTTTGCCGGGGAAACCCTTGATCTCTTCGACCATTAGGACTTGATAACCCTGCGGGGTTTGCAAAACCGGGCTGATCTCGCCCTCCCTCATCCAGCGAATCGTCTCCTGGAATTCAGGCGAGAGTTCTTCAATGGAAAACAGGCCCAGATCCCCTCCTGCTTTGGCTGTTACATCGTCCGAATACTGCCTTGCCAGCTCGGCAAAAGGAGCGCCGGACTTCAATTCGTTCATGACGGTCTCAATCCTTCTGAGGGCGTTTAACCTGTCCCGAGTCGTCTCCCAAGACGGTACCCTTATCAGGATGGTCCGAAGGTGATATTCTTTTTTCTCACCATATGCATCCAGGTGCTTTTCATAGTAATCCCGGATTTCCTCTTCGGTAATGGCGATTTTGGATTTGACCTCAAGATTGATGAGCTTGATTCCCAGCATCTGCTCCTTGATCCGCCGGCGATATTCGTCCAGAGTGAAACCTTCGGCCGCGAGGGCTTTCTCTAGTTCTTCTTCCGTGAAAAAATGTTCACTCTTGATCTGTTCTATTCTCTGGTCCAGTTCTCTTTCTTGAACTGAGACTTCCAACCTCTTGCTCTCCTGATCCGTCAATTTTTGCTCAATCATCTTGTCCAAGATGTCTTGACGCACCTTGAAAAGCATCTTGCGTTCTTCTTCCGGTCCATAGAGAGAATTACGGATTTGCTTGGCATAAGGTTCGAGCGTTTCATTCAGCTCCGAAAGGGTAATGGCGTCATCATTTACGATGGCCACAATGCGATCCACAAGCTCCCCGTGAACCGCCACAGTCCACGAGAGGAACCATGGCAGGACAAGCGATGTGATGAAAACCTTTACAGTAATTGCTCTTTTCTTCATTGGATAGCTTCCTCGTTGACCGTGATCGTATACCGCGATCGAAGCCTGGCCAACCACGGGCCGTAGGCTATTTCAAGTTTTTCTTTCCGGACCCGTTCTCTGATTTCTTCGACCCAGTCATCCATTTTTGACTTGCCTGCCTTCCTCGTTTCGACCACCTTGAATATGTGATAACCATAAGGCGTCTTTATCACACGGCTCAGCTTGTCCTTTTTCAAGGTAAAAAGGGGATCTTCAAGGCATTGTGGAAGGTGACCGCGAGCCACATATCCCATATCCCCACCCTTTTCTGACTCCGGCGCTGTGGAATATTGACGGGCCAATGTGGCAAAGTCTTCACCTTTCTTGAGTCTCTTCAAGACAAGGTCTGCCTCTTCTTTTTTGGGGAGCAGGATATGAAGCGCGCGTACCTGGTTCCCGTGAGTCCATTCCTCATTGTGTTTATCGTAGTAGTCCCTTATTTCTGCCGGCTTGACCGAGATTTGCTCCAGCAGATCCTTGTTGATTACCTTCTCAACCAACATCTGTTTCTTGAGGCGTTCCTGCCAAGTCTCGAAGGAGATGGCCTGCTTCAAAAACATGGCCTCAAAGCCGTCTTCGCTATAATCACCTTGAATATTGGCGACAGCCTCTTCGAGTTCCCGGGAGGAGATATGTAAATCGAGCTCTTCTGCCCGTCTGAGAATGATCATCTCTTCAAGGAGTTCCAAGAGGCACCTGAGGCGAGCCTCGCGCAAGCTGGAGCCATCATCGGTTTTTCCGTTGGCACAGCTCATTTCGAGTGGTTCAAAGAACTCGTTGAATTCTGCCAGGCTCAGCACATGGTCATCAACCCGGATTACGGTTTGACTGTGGACGCCAATTTCACTTCTGTCTGAACATCCTGAAGCAAGGAGGAAAAGAAAAAGAACGACGACCGTTGGTATTTTGGAAATTCTATAACTCATTTCGTCATTTCCTATACCCCTCACACGGGCAAGGGCTGGGTCAGCCCCCCAACTCGCTATCACGTCAGCTCAGGGCTTGCAAGACCTTTCTGGTGGCTCCCATGAGGTCATCGGCGCCATCAGAGACGATCCTTGCATGAAGCGCATAGTCAGGTGTCAGCCGATATAGCCGGGGCTCTTTCTGGACAAGACTCGTTATTTTCTCCGGTGTCACGCGAGTTTTTTCGGAAAACGTGAATACGATGTTTTGAGAACCGATTTCCAGGCGCTGGATACCCAACTGCTTGCACAGCACCCTTAGTATGATCTTTTCCAGCAGCGCCATTGCCT
>DAOUWN010000031.1 GCA_030667105.1 Deltaproteobacteria bacterium | reverse complement strand
TCTGATGCTACTGTGCTGATTCAGGCCGCAATTCCACTGGCGGTTTTTATGGGCTTTAAGGAGATCTATTTGGTCGGGTGCGATTGCAATTACGCACCATCTTGGAACAAGTCGAATCATTTTTACAGAGAAGCGAAGGAACCACTTCTGATGAAGGTGAAAGAGGAGGCAAGGTCGCTTTATGGCAATTACTGGAGAAGGCACAATCATCATGATTTGACAAATAGAGAATATGGTATCGCCAAGAGGCATGTAGAACGTTCAGGCATTCGGATCATGAATGCCGGCATCGGTGGAAAGTTGGACGTTTTTGAAAGAGTGCCTTACGAAGATTTATTTTTCACAAAAGGAAGGCCGCCGCGCTAGACATCTCAGTCATCATTCCCACTCTCAACCGCTCGGGATCATTACGAAAAGCTGTCTCTTCAGCTTGCCAGCAGACTCTTCCGGCTGATCGATACGAGATTGTCGTCGTAGATAATGGCTCAACAGACCATACGGCGGAAGTCACAAGGCAAATTGTCCGGAGTAGTAACCAGTCGGTGCGCTATGTTTATGAAGCTAGACGTGGGCTACATAACGCCCGCCATGCGGGAGTAGCCGCCGCAAGAGGAGACATCCTAGTCTTTACTGACGATGATGCGACTTTTCATCGGAAATGGCTCCGAGCTTATGCCGATGCTTTCAGGAAATACCCTGACATGGTTGCAGCCGGGGGGCCGGTTCGTGCCATTTGGGAGGCATCTCCGCCTGCTTGGTTGCTCAACTACATTGGAGATAGAAAACGTTTCGGCGTTTTCAGTCTCATGGAACCAGACGGCGAATGTGGCATAGGGGCGGATAATGTCTTCTTTGGTGTCAACATG
This sequence comes from Deltaproteobacteria bacterium, assembly GCA_030667105.1. The sequence goes on along the minus strand of DAOUWN010000031.1, from coordinate 11,023 downwards.
GCCATAAGAAGAAGCGTCTTTCAAAAGACGGGCTTTCATCCAGAACTGGTCGGAAATAGAACAATTGGAGATGGAGAGTCGGGTCTTGGAAATGACATAAGGAAGTCAGGTGGTTCGATTGGCCATGTTCCCGAAGCTATCGTATATCACCACATTTCATCTTCCCGGATGTCAGTGGCCTATATCCGGAAGTGGGCATGGCATTTGGGGGCCACGGAAATGTATGGACGGTGGCGGCATAGAAGGAGGGGCCTACTCGCCATCGCGAAGGAGGCCATTCGGGTGATTGGAGACTACTGGCGCAACTGGCTCAGAGCTTACCTGGTACGCCAGCGGCGGGATCGAGAGGCAATTGATCTGCAATTCCAGGCTAGTCTGGGGTGGTCGAAGCTTGTATACCTCTGGTGGATGCTGACTGACCCGCTGGTCCAACAGGCCTTAGACATGTCGGATTTTCGCCCATGAGCAACATTCTTCTTTCGGCCTTAAGAAAGATTGACTACCACGTCAACCGGGTCATCCAGGCGTTTCCGGATCATACAACGGAGGTTGACCTTGAGTTAGAATACGAGAAAAGAGGAAGAATTCCATGGAGTCTCGGATATCGACAGGCCAGGGAGCGATTCATAAGGCAAACGTTGGGCGACCAGGCACTCATGGATCTATTTCGAGAGAATCGTGAGTTGCCTCAAGGATTTGGCGTAGGCTTTGACGAACGATGTATAGAATATCCTTGGTTGTTGTCTAAACTTCCACCGATTCGTGAACATCTCTTGGACGCCGGGTCTGCCTTGAATTATGATTCTATTCTCAGCCATCCCATTCTTTCCAACAAGAAGCTGTATGTGTTAACCCTTGCCCCAGAAAAGGATTGTTTCTGGAGGAACGGGATCTCTTATATTTACGACGACCTGCGGGACATCCCCCTACGCGATGACTATTTAGATGCCATCGCCTGCCTGTCAACCCTGGAGCATGTGGGTTTAAACAATAAGCTGTTTATTCATTCAGAACTGCATACAGAGTATCGTCAAGATGATTTTCTGCTAGCAGTTTCGGAAATGCGACGAGTATTGAAACCGGGTGGGAAGCTGTTTATCACAGTGCCTTATGGTAAATATTGTAACTTTGGCACTTTTCAGCAGTTTGATGTGCGACTTATCGAGCAAACAATTACTGCGTTTGAGCCAGAACAGATTGAGCTCACGTATTTTCGTTACTCGGCTAACGGCTGGAATTTTTCAACGGCCGAAGCTTGCGCGGATGCCGAATTTGTGAATTGGGTAATGTTACCCAGGGAAGAGAGGCCTGCCACTTTTCCGGATCATCCGGATCGGGCTGCGGCAGCGCGGGCCGTTGCCTGTTTATTGCTGATCAAACCAGATTGACGGTGTCTTAGTCACTGATAGGAGGCGCTTTCTACTGCCTATCCGCTCAGAACCTGGTGAATACCATGCAAAAACAAAGTGAAAGCGAAAATATAGCGAGATGCATCAACCGGGAAGAAGGGTTGTGGGTCAGGGCAAAAAACTAACCAGAAGTTTGATAGGGCAGGTTGTTCCTCGGAATTTTGAAAGGTTACTTCGCCACGCGTATCAAGATCCTAACCATATATGGCGTCATTTTAAAAGACTTGTCCTTGGAAAACGTCTCATTGTAGTTGTTGCGACTGCCCATAAGGTGGGGTCTAGCTGGCTCTATAATATGTTAAAAAGTTTAGGTGATTTTGAGGTTGGATCGAATTGCATCCCCTCGGAATTTCTCCAAACTGGTACAATACTTCTTGAGCCCGAGGTGTTTGATTATCTGCGACGATTGCAAAGATATGTGATCTTCAAGAGTCACTCCTATCCAGTTTCAGCCGAGTTAACAAACAATGTAAAGTTTGTATCTATTTACCGTGACCCTCGTGACGTAATTGTTTCAAGTATTTTCTACTTGGCTTACCTTGATGAGGACAAAGGTGGATGGGGAGAGAAGTTTCGAAGGCTCTCCGAAGCAGAAAGAATCAAAACCTTTATCAAAGAGGGAGAATTCAACCTTTCAAGGTTAGAACAGTGGTTTCGAACACCAAGTGCATATAAAATAAGGTATGAAGATCTTAAAAAGCACCCTGTTCAGGAACTTGAGGGAATTCGGAATTACCTTGGCTTGGTGACTGATGAAAAAAAAATAAAACGTGTTGTGTCTGAGCATTCCTTTACATCCAGAACTGGCAGAAGACCTGGTGAAGAAAGAAAAGAATCTACGTTGCGCAAAGGTATTGTTGGCGATTGGAAGAATTATTTTGATCAAGAGTGCATTGTGGCTTTCAAGACAGAACAACAAGGGCGCTGGAACAGTTTGCTTGTTGAAATGAGTTATGAGAAGATACTCAATTGGGAGTGAGTACCCTTGCCGATTGACCAATGTTTGACACCGCTCTTTTCAGTGTGACCTTGTCAATGATCTCTAACGCCGCAAAGCTCAATGCCTTGTCCTGGTCCCTTTATTAGATAGTGTAGGCAGTGTGCCAGGCCCTTGGTCCAGCGAGGCTATGACGGTGGCTTACCAGCATTCGCAGGGGAAACGGTCTTGTCTCAGAAGAGATTCACAGGATTTAATCACCGACGTATAGCCCTATTTGAACCATACCCGGACTTGTCGACAAATCCAACGTTGGTTTGCTTACTAAAAGCGTTAACGCGTCACAGGGCTGATGTAGATGTCATGATGCATGATGAAGATTCCTTTCTGCCGGTGGATGGTAACGTCACGTGTTACAGATTTCCCGAGGGCTTGTCATTATGGTATGGCGACATTCGAACAACATGTCGCTGTTGGTCAGAACGGCTAAGCATAGAGCGTTTGCGTATTGAGCAAAAGTTTGCAACAGGTGCCTACGATTTGATTCTTGGTGTAGACAGTTTGGGCATAATAAGAGGTTCCAAATATGCACAACGCTTTAAAGTGCCATTGGTCTACCTCTCTTTTGAGATCTTCTTTCGTGATGAACTCTCAGTGCAAACCGAGATTGAGGAAAAGCAGCGCGAGAGGGTTGCCAGCCGACTTGCAGACCTGGTGATCATTCAGGATCCAGGCCGGGCGCGCTTGTTGGCTGCTGAAAATGATCTTGTATTAGACAAGTTTGAATGCTTGCCTGTTTCTCCTGACGGTTTTGGCAAAGTTGAAAAATCTGATTACCTAAGGACACGGTTTAACATCTCAAGAGAGCAGACCATTGTTTTGCAATCTGGTAGTTTAGCTGAATGGACATGTGCCGACGAACTTTTAGAAAGCGTCGTTGGATGGCCGAAAGGATTTGTACTGGTGGTTCACACCCCGTATGAGCTAAGACAGGCAGAGCGATATATTCAAGCTATTAGGTATGCCAAACTGCAAAATGTTTTTCTGACAAAAGAGCCATTGCCAACGGATGAATATGAAGAAATGGTGGCGTCGGCAGACATTGGTCTCGTACTTTACAAGCCGGTGCCACCGTCAAGGTACGTACAGAAGAATATCGAAAACATTGGCCTATCCTCAGGCAAGTTCTCATTCTACATGAAATATGGCATCCCTGTCATTTCGTTCGCTCAGCAAGAATATGATCGGTTACTTAAGGCTTATGCTTTCGGGGAAAATATCGGTTCTTTTGATGAAATGCCGGATGCTTTGATTCGGGTGCGTTCAAATAAGAATCATCACCGGGCGGAAGCACAACGGCTGTTCCGCGAAAGACTTGACTTCGATGTTCACTGGCCGACACTTTCGGCCAGACTATTGGAGATTATGAAATGAACGAACACGCAGGTGCTCGAGAGGCAAAGGAAGAGAACGGCGAGATGGTGGAACGCATTTTTTCTGGTGACGCCTGCCTTGCCTATATTATTCGGGCCGATTTTTTGCCGGATGAGACCACGTTCTTGACACCACCTGACTACAAGCAACAGGTTGGCTATATTGTCTATCCGGCTGGCGGTGAAATTGAGCGTCATGTGCATCGTCCGCTGGCAAGAAAGCTGGTCGGTACTTCCGAGGTGCTCGTTGTGCAGCGAGGCCGGTGTGAAATTGATGTTTACAGTGAAGGCGGAGAACTGGTAGCCACACGGGAACTTCGCCCAGGAGATGTCATGCTCATGGTAGGAGGGGGACACGGATTCCGCATGCTTGAAGACACCGTCTTTCTCGAGATCAAGCAGGGCCCGTATACAGGAGAAGACGAGAAGGAGAAATTCTAGCCATGATCCCCGTCAATGAGCCACTCCTTGGACAAAGGGATTTGGAGTACGTCAGTGAATGCGTCCGCACGGGATGGATCTCTTCTGCCGGGCGATTCATAGAAGCCTTTGAGCAGGGATGGGCCGAATATTGTGGGCGCAAGTACGGAATCGCTGTTTGCAATGGCACGGCTGCACTCCAGGCGGCCGTGGCGGCTCTGAGTCTGGAGCCGGGAGACGAGGTCATTATGCCCACGTTCACCATCATTTCTTGCGCTCTGGCAGTGGTTTATGCCGGTGGTGTGCCTGTGTTGGTGGATAGCCATCCAGAGACTTGGACCATGAACGTGGACCAGATTGCCGAGAGGATTACACCACGGACAAAGGCCATCATGGCTGTGCATATGTACGGACATCCAGTTGACATGGATCCTATTCTGGATCTGGCTGAACAGCACGGGCTGGCAGTCATCGAGGATGCGGCAGAGGCCCACGGTGCGAATTACCTGTCAGGCCGCTATACTTCTGAGAAGACCTGGCAGCGTTGCGGGAGCTTTGGCACCATGAGCTGCTTTAGTTTCTACGCCAACAAGGTAATTACAACCGGCGAGGGAGGGATGGTCCTTACAGACACGCCTAGTTTGGCTGACAAGCTGCGCTCCTTGCGCAACCTTTGCTTCGAGACTGGCCAGCGATTTCTTCATAACGAGCTGGGATATAACTTCCGAATAACCAATCTGCAGGCGGCTCTTGGTGTGGCGCAGGTAGAGCGTATAGATGAACTCGTGGCAAAAAAAAGATGGGTGGGTCAGGGATACACAAAGCGACTTCAGGGCCTGTCCACGTTGCAGCTCCCAGCGGAGAAATCCTGGGCGCAAAACGTTTACTGGATGTATGGTGTGGTGATTTCGGAAGAAACGGGAATGAATGCTGCAAATTTTGCGGAGAGCCTGGCAAAACAGGGTGTACAAACCCGTCCATTCTTCCTTGGAATTCATGAGCAGCCAGTTTTTCGTCGAGGCGGTCTGTTTCGTTCTGAAGCGTATCCAGTCGCAGAGCGGCTTGCCCGTCAAGGACTATATCTGCCCTCTGGGATGGCACTCACTGAGGTTCAGCTGGAACAGGTTGCCAAGGCTGTCCAAGGGCTATTGGAGTCTTGAGCGGTTATCGGGACCGGGAAGGGAACTTTGGCACAGCTCTCTTTGGCTAATGTCTGTACCAGGATATCAGCGTTGGTGCATTTGGCTACACACCACCACTACCCTCGTATCTTGGCCAACAGCATGCCCAAGGCAGGGACCCACCTGCTGACCAGGTTGTTGGAACTCCTTCATTTTCGTGAAGTTGGAAAATCCTTAGATATTGGTCCCAACGAGGGGATGGGGGCCATTGCACGGAAACACATCCAACAGGCAAGCGATAGCCTGTCTCAAATCAGGCCGGGATGCTTTACCAGGAGTCATATGTACTTTTACCCGGAGATATTACGAATTATCAATGGGAATCAGGTAAAGACCGTCACTATAGTCAGGGACCCCCGTGACGTCTGCGTGTCTGACGCCTTCCATATTGCAGGACGACCAGATCACAGGGTTCACCGCTACTATGCGGAGATGAGTGAAGAAGAGCGGCTAATGGCATCTATTGTTGGGATGAGTTCCTCTCAACTTGGTGGCGATCCGCCATCTTCAGATATAGGTTTCCACTACCGCCACTATCTTGGTTGGGTGAAGGATGGGGCGGGGCTTGTAGTGAAGTTTGAAGACCTTGTTGGTGAAAGAGGTGGAGGCACCGACCAAGCTCAGATGGAGACTGTAACCAAAATTTCGAAATACCTGGAATTGGGGGTGTCAAGACAGAAGCTCATTGAGTTGTGTGGCAGTCTCTTCTGGGCTGGAGCGAGAACCTTTAGAAAAGGACAGATTGGAGCTTGGCGGCAGCATTTTAGGCCAGCCCATATGAAAGCATTTCGGGATATCGTCGGCACTGTTATGAAAGATTTCGGCTATGGAGAGGACGGAGCAGAAACACCGAAGCTGGTATTTTGGGGTGGATTTATGACAAAGGTCTTTGGCCAAGTCTACGCCACTGTTTACGATAGTCTCTATTGTGACAAGGATTATGATGGGGAATGTGATCTCCTCGAAAAGATCTTTCTGTCCTATTCTATGGGGCCAGTGAAGAGCATCTTGGACTTGGGTTGTGGCACTGGTAGCCATGCCATTCCGCTGGCGAACCGTGGATTCGAAGTGGTCGGTGTGGACCACTCCAAGGATATGCTGGTCCAGGCGCGAGAAAAGGTGGCCGGGTCTGAAGGAAGTGGATTCTTGGACTTCATGGAAGGGGATATCCGCGCGGTAGATCTCAGAAGGAGGTTTGACGCTGCGATCATGATGTTCGCCGTCTTGGGTTACCAGTTGAATAACGGCGACGTCCTTTCAACCTTGAAGACAGCACGTCGCCACTTGGCTGAAAACGGACTTTTGATCTTTGATGTTTGGTACGGCCCGGCCGTGCTCCATCAAGGTGTATCACCTAGAATCAAAGAAATATCGACGTCACTGGGCAAGGTCCTGAGGTTCACTTCAGCTGAACTCGACACTCGGAGACAAGTCTGTACGGTTCACTTCCAGGTGTGGAGATTACTGGAGAACCACCTTGTCTCCAAAAGCGCGGAGGACCATGTGATGCGCTATTTTTTTCCTCAAGAATTGGCATTGTTTCTTGAAATGTCAGGCTTCGAACCCGTAAGTTTGGGAGCATTTCCAGAATTCCATGAGAAGCCGCAGAAAACAACATGGAACGTATTGCAGGTTGCTAGGGCAATTTGAATTCGAATTCTCTAAGATGGCAAGGTAACCGGTAGGCTCTCGTGCGTTGTCCCACTCTTGCCGAACTTCCATCGCCGTCGCTGAAAAAGACTGGTTGGCCCTGGAGGGAAGAAAGTCCTCCTGGGTTAGTAACCTTACCAGATGGCCCGTCTTTGCCCAAAGTCAGCGTCGTAATGCCGTCGTTCAATCAGGCGCAGTTCATAGAAGAGACGATTCGTTCTGTATTACTTCAAAATTATCCAAATTTGGAGTTCATCATTATTGACGGGGGCAGCGCCGACGGAAGTGTGGACATTATTGACCGGTATTCGAGGTGGCTCGCCTTCTGGGTAAGCGAGCCGGATCGAGGACAGAGTCATGCGATTAATAAGGGCATCGCTCGCGCGACCGGAGACATTTTGCATTGGATCAACTCCGATGATGTCCTGCTCCCTTCTGCCCTTGCCACCGCGGCAAAGGTGTTTTTAGGGGAGCCCGCGTGTAGATTGCTATGCGGTCAGGCCAGGCTCATTGATGCGCAGGGTCATTCGATAGGAGAGGTGAAGAGCAACTTTGCATCTTGGGCTGATTTCGCCACCCGCAAATGCAACATAGCTCAGGTGGCCACCTTTTTTGATCGTGACCTGTTCGAAGAATTAGGAATGATAGATGAATCTCTTGAATACTCCATGGATTCGGAACTTTTCCTAAGGTTCAGCCGAAAATACATACCCATTGTCATAGAGTCCTACCTTACGGCTTATAGGATGCATGGAAAAACGAAATTTGATCACAACCGCTTAATGGGTTTCAAAGAGGCGGATAAGATATATTTAAGATATCTCCTGGGAACAGGCTATGAGCCTGCTTATCGACGGTGGAGTTCCAACCATTGGCTATCTCTTTCCTCCTTTGAGAATTTGAGTTACATAGAGAGAGTCAAATCCATTTTGGAAGCTGTAAGCATGCGTCCCCAATTGCTTTGGACGTTCCCCCTTTATTTGGCCATTCTTCGTGCAAGTCGGCTGGCACTGAAGGAATTGGCTCCTAGGCGACACCTATCCTGCGGATAAGTCTCCGTCCCTAATTGATAACTCATAGAGACCTTTGCAAAAGTCACTGTTTTGTGATGCGGCATTAGGCTTCGAATTTTGCACAAAGCGCCTCTCTTCAAGTCGTCAGGTGCAACCTTTGCGCTATTCTCGAAATACATTATGTATTCATCAGGTTAAGATTTTTGCCTTCCGAGCATGACAAAAAATGTCGCGTTTTCAAAGGTCTTGCATCTCTTTGAGTTATTGTGACTCAGGTACAAAATGTCCCTGAATGTTGTAGGGTTATGCTTGAGGATCAAGGAGTGAAGGAGACATTCGAGGTTCCATGGTCAAAGTGAATTTCGTAGATTTTTGGGAAGAGTTTGATTCGACTCAGGATCCGATTTTCGGCACATTTCTAAGAAATCGTTATGGGGCTGAAATCTCGCAGGACCCAGATTTTCTGTTCTTTAGTGATCTTGGCATTTCCCACAGAGACAGAAAATGGAAGAAATGCACCAAGATATTCTACACTGCTGAGAATCGAGGAACTCCAAGGCGTCGAGGGCTACCTATGAGACTATTGGGACTGTTCTGCCCCTTGTTTCGCTCAAATCCATCGGGGTCTCAGCCAACTTCGTCGATGATTGATTTCGATTATTGCCATTTTGCCATCTCTCATCATTACGTAGATGATCCGAGGCACTTGAGACTGCCAAACTACGTCAGGCGATATGGCCTGGAAAAGGTTCAATCTCTTAAGAAGGCAAAGAGTGCGGATAGAATTTTGGAAGAGAAGAAGCGGTTCTGTTGTTTTGTGTACTCGAACGAAAGGTCTGATCTACCAGGTGTGGCGTTGAGAAATGAATTCTTTAGAAAACTTTGTCAATATAAGAAGGTTGATTCTGCTGGTAGAGTCTTAAACAACATGGACAGCTATCTTGTGCCTATGGACTATGAAACGTATCTGCAGTTTATTAGTGAGTACAAGTTTATGATAACTTTCGAGAACTCGGAGGCCAACGGATTATACAACAGAAAAGATCTTTCATGCCATGCTGGCGAACGCTTTGCCTATCTATTGTGGAAATCCCGAAGTGCATTGTGATTTCAATGAGAAGTCGTTCATAAATTGCCACAGATTTGAAGACCTTGACGCTGTTGTGGAGAGGGTTATAGAAATCGACCAAGATGACGAACTGTATCTCAGTTACATGTCCAAACCCTATCTGAAGGAAGGCGGGTACCTGGAAGGACTTTCTGAAAGGGCGTTGATCGAATTTTTCAATAGGGTTTTTCGCATAGAAAAATGATGCCGTGCCTCATCGCGTTGGCGAATTCGGCTGCCGAAACGAGAGATTGACATGGATACACATCGGCGTTGCACGCTGAGTGTGAGGGGTGAAAAAGGCTTCAGGCCCCGCCGGAGTCGCATTCGGACGAGTTTCTTCGGGATGTTCTTGTTTGAGGAGAATTGAGATCTCTTTTAGCTAGGAAAGCCACCTATGCCCAAAGTAAGTGTGGTAATGAGCGTCTTTAATGGGGAACCGTATCTTGGTCAGGCGATGAAAACCATTTTAAATCAGACGTTCAGGGATTTTGAATTCATTATTGTAGATGATGGTTCGACTGATGGCTCTCCCGAGATTTTGAAGGAACTGGCTAGACAAGATGCAAGGATCCGCTTAATACGAAACGATTCCAACCTTGGATTGATTGTCTCTCTTAACGAGGGCATTCGAGTGGCAAAGGGCGAGTATATTGCCCGTCAAGATGCAGATGATATCTCTTTACCAAAGCGCCTTGCCTTGCAAGTGCAGTTTCTAGATGAAAACCCAGAGATTGGAGTGCTTGGGACGTGGATGACGAATGTTGACGAGAACGGCCGACAAGTTGTTTGGAAAACACCTACTTCCCATGCATTTATTCGATGGTCATTGCTGTTCAGCACCTCTATTGCCCACGCTTCTGTCATGATGCGCCGTTCCCTGTTCGAGGGTGATACACCGTTAAGGCCTGAAATGTTACACGCTGAGGATTACGATCTTTTCTCCCGGCTAAGCGAAAAATCGAAATTGGCCAACTTGCCAGAATGCCTTTACCTGAGGCGACTGCATGAACGGAGAGTATCAGTTCGTCATCAAGAGAAGCAGGAAGAGACAGTAAAAGCGGTGATGTATGAAAACATCAGAAAAGTGCTCGGGCAGGAACCTAATGTCACGCTAGTAAAAAATCTCAGGAATGCATTTTGCGGTGAGCTTTTGGAAAGTGGTGTGGAACTTCGGGCTATGGTTGAGCTGATCGTGAAACTCTATCGGACTTATACCGTGCAGAACAGTCTCGATGCTGTTGAGCGAAAGGAAGTCGCCTGTGATGCAGCTTGCATTCTAACACGGATTGGGTTGAAACACGTTGGCAGGTGGCCCATAGAGGCAACCGGTATTTTGTGGGAAGCGATTCGCCTGAGTCGGCGGATCCCTTTTAATACATATATGGCAGTGTCTTTGAAATTGTTGACGAAGTCATGACCTTAGAGGAACTGGAGGCATGGATAGGGCGCATAAAGGGACCTCAGGGTCTTTTTCATTGGACCCTGGCCTCGTTGAATTACCCTATTCTTGAGAACTCTCATGACGGAGCGTTTTAGAGTACTGTTTATTACTGAATGGTATCCTACCAAGGAGTCTCCGGTTGGGTGCAATTATATTCGTGAACACGCAAAGGCCGTAAGTCGATTCGATGACGTGATCCTATTTCACATGGCGGGCTATGACCAGAAACTTGACAGGTTGTGGGCGATACAGCGAGAGACGGATGAGACCATGCGAGGTGGGATTGAGACTTTCCGGGTCTGGTATCGTCGTTCACCTATTCCCAAGATTTCGTATTTCATTTCCCTTTGGAGTGTTATGCAAGCGTTCAGATGGATCGTGGCACAGGGATTTCGTCCCGACATTATCCATGCCCATGTTTACGAGGC
>DAOUWN010000084.1 GCA_030667105.1 Deltaproteobacteria bacterium | reverse complement strand
GTGGAAGTGATGAATAATAGGAAGGTGTTAGTGGTGGACAACCACCCGGTCATATTGAAGTTCATGACACAACTTCTCGAAAAAAAAGGTTGTCAGGTGAAGACGGCACAAGACGGCCTTTCCGCTCTGGAGGTTCTGGAAGACTACATTCCTGACGTGGCCTTTATCGATCTGGTCATGCCCAATATCAGCGGAGACAAATTATGCCAAATTATCCGCGGCATGCCCAAACTAAGGGATGTTCGTCTCATTATTCTTTCCGCCGCTGTCGCTGAACAGACCATGAACTCCGGTGAATTCGGCGCCCATGCCTGTATCGCCAAAGGACCGTTTCCGGAAATGGCAAAACACGTTCTTGCTGCCCTGGATCAGGCTGAGTTGGGAGGATCAGAAGTCACGCCTGAAACAATCATTGGCCTTGAAGACATCCATTTTCGGGAAATCACAAAGGAACTGCTTTCGGTCAAGAAACACCTGGAAGTGACCATGATGAGTATGTCAGAAGGGATTCTCGAACTGAATCGTGATTCAAGGGTTGTTTATGCCAATCCGAGCGCTCTCTCCCTCTTGGAGGTTCCAGAGGAAAGGCTTCTGGGTTCATACTTCCCTGACCTCTTTTCACAGGCGGTCCGTGAGAAGGTCAATAGCTTCCTAAAGGCGCCGGATCTCCTCTCACAAGAAACTCAGGAAGACCAGACCATTCAACTGAACGGAAGGGAAATAACGCTGAGCGTTTCACCTGTCAGGGACGAGGAAGGCACCGCCATTGTAGTGCTCAATGATATCACCACACAAAAGCGTTTGGAATCCCAGCTCCTGCACGCACAAAAAATGGAGGCCATCGGAACCCTTGCAGGCGGCATTGCCCATGATTTTAACAACCTCCTCATGGCCATACAGGGAACTGTCTCTTTGCTCCTCCTCAACATAGATCCTGGCCATCCCCATTATGATAGAATCAGTAGCATTGAAAAACACATCGAAAGCGCCGCCAAACTAACCGGCCAGCTTCTTGGTTATGCCAGAAAGGGCAAATATGAGGTCAGGACCGTCAACTTGAACCGGTTAGTGGAAGAGACGGCCGAGACTTTTGGCAGAACCAAGAAGGAAATCCGCATTCACAAGAACCTGGCCGATGACTTGCACGCAACAGAAGTCGATGAGGGACAAATCGAGCAAGTCTTGTTGAATCTCTATGTGAACGCGGCAAGCGCCATGCCTGGCGGCGGTCATCTTGTCTTGAGCACGCAAAATACTACCCTGAAGGACATTGAAGGCAAGCTCTATGAGCCAAAACCTGGTTGCTATGTCTTGTTAACGGTTGCTGACACAGGCACGGGGATGGATGAAAAGACCATGGAGCGCATCTTCGAGCCCTTTTTTACGACTAAGGAGATGGGCCGTGGCACAGGCCTGGGTTTGGCTTCCGCCTATGGGATTGTCAAGAGCCATGGCGGATATATCGATGTGGACTCCAAAAGCGGTGTTGGCACGACATTCAAGATCTATCTGCCGGCATCCGACAAAGCAGTCATGGCCGATATTCCTAAGGCCAATAAAGAGGTCTCCAAAGGACACGAAACGATCCTTCTGGTTGACGATGAACGCATGATCCTGGAAGTAGGACAGCAACTGTTGGAATCCATGGGTTATGGCGTCTTGACAGCCAGAGACGGGAAAGAAGCCGTAAAAATTTACAGCGAAAAGAAGGATGAAATAGACCTGCTCATCCTCGACATGGTCATGCCGGAGATGAATGGCGGCGATGTCTACGACAGGATGAAGCAAATCAACCCTGGTATCAAGGTTCTCCTTTCGAGTGGATACAGCGTAGAAGGCCAGGCCAGCGAGATATTGGGGCGGGGCTGTGACGGATTCATACAAAAACCTTTTCATGTGGCAGAACTCTCCCAAAACATCAAGAGTCTTCTTCAACAGTAAGAATCACGCACAGACGCCGCAGGCCTTGCACTGGCCAACATGGCACGGAGGGGATGTTTCTGCTCGGAGGGCCTTTTGATATTCCTCAACAAGAAAGGCCTTGGAGATACCATGGTCGATGAAATCCCAGGGAAGGATTTCGTCAAAGGACCGCTCTCTGTAAACAAAAAAATCCGGATTAATTATAGAGCCTTTAAGAGTCTTAGCCCAGTTGCCGTTGTTTTTGTGGGCTGCCACTAGTAATTCTGCAGTGCGCCGATCCCCCCGCGAAAGCAATGCCTGTATGTAGGCCCACCTCGGCAGATCTGAATGAACCCGAATGTTGGGGACCCGCCTCAACCCGTCTTTTACATGCTTGATTTTGGCTTTAAGATCCTTCACGCTTTCCAGCGGAACCCACTGAAAGGGTGTAAAAGGTTTTGGGACAAAACAACTCAGGCTTACGATGATGCGGCCAAGCCTTGCCGTTGGCCGGCTGGCCTTCAAGAACCGGTGTTTGATCTTGTTGCATAGGGCCACGATGGCTTCCACGTCGGCCATAGTCTCACCAGGAAGCCCCACCATGAAATAGAGCTTAACGTTGGGTATTCCAGCGCCAACCAGCATCTCAACGGCCTTGAACACATCCTGTTCAGAAATCCCCTTGTTGATCACACGGCGCATCCGTTCTGAGCCAGCATCCGGGGCAATAGTGACTGTCTTTGCACCGGTCCGCTTAAGAATCTCCATGAATTCCGGACTCAGAAGATCCGCTCTCAAGGAACTGAAAGAAACCCTGAGACCGTGGGCAATAGCCTTGAGGCAGAGCTCTTCAAGGCAGGGAATATCCGTTAAAGCCGCAGCCACAAGACCGACCCTTCCAGCGTGGAGCGCTGCCTCGTCCAAGGAAGCTCCCAACTGGGCCGCTGTTCTGAACCGTGGGGGTCGATACACATATCCGGCCGCGCAAAACCGGCATCCGTGGGGGCACCCGCGCGCAACCTCTACGAGCCAAGTATTGTCAAAGGTCGTGTGCGGGGTAAGGACAGTGGTGTAAGTGTCACAAAGAGAAAGATCCTCGACAATTACCCGCCTGACCTTAACCGGAAGGTCGCCTTTTGGCAGGAACTGTGCAATTGTGCCATCGGTCTCATAGGTAACATGATATGAAGCTGGGACATAAGTTCCCGGAACATACGTGGTCAAAGCTTCCAGGAAGGCCTCTCTTTGTGAGTGTTTTCTGAAGATATCAAAAAAGCTCGGCAGAATCGATTCTGCCTCCCCTATCAGGAAGCAGTCCACAAAGGGCGCTATGGGTTCAGGATTAAGCAAGCTGGTCACTCCCCCAGCAATGATCAGAGGATGGGGGGGGGGTCGCTCTGATGACAACAGAGGGAGGCCAGCTTCTGCCAGGACGGCGAGGAGGTTCAGGTAATCGTTTTCAAAGGAGATGGAAAAGGCGATGATGTCAAAGTCCGCCAATGCCCTGTTGGACTCCAGGGACCGGAGTCGTCCGTTTCCTGTCCCTTCTCTTTCAGAAGGGAATGCCCTTTCACATACAACATCCTCCAAATCGTTCATGAGGCGGTATACTGCCTGGAAACCGAGGTTTGACATCCCGACTTGGTAACGATTGGGATAGATTAGCGCAACAGAGACCTTGCCCCGCCAGTCTTTCCTGACGGTTCCAGTCTCTGCCGAGAGGAACTCTGTACTGGTTCTTCTCAATCTGCTTTTTTTCTCATGAAGGTAGGAACTTCCAGGTTGTCATGATCCAGGACTATCCCGCGATATCCTCTGTAGTGGGCTCCACCTCCTTCGCCCACTGCTTTTTCCCTTCGGATGAAGGTCGGTTCGTCAAGATTTGCGGCCCGTGCAAGGTCTGCCTCTGTGATGTCGCGCACCTTTCCTGAGAATCTGGTCTTCTTGCGTTCTTCTTCAGACTCGATGCCGGTGGCAATGACTGTAACCCGGAGCTCATCCCCTATGTTTTCATCCAGCACTGCGCCCCAGATAATCTCTGCATCATCGCCGGCCTCGTTGTAGATGCGGTCCGAGGCATCCGCCATTTCAGCCATGGTCAAATCCGGTCCGCAGGTGATGTTCATCAACACGCCCCGTGCGCCGCCAATGGAAACATCCTCCAGAAGCGGGTGGGATATGGCTTTTTCGGCTGCCTCCACTGCCCGGTCATCGCCGCTGGCTATCCCGGTTCCCATAAGGGCCATCCCTGCTTTGGACATGGTGGTCCTCACGTCAGCAAAGTCAAGGTTCACAAGGCCGGGCATCATGATGAGGTCTGTAATCCCCTTTACCGAGTGCAGGAGCACGTCATCGGCCTTCCTGAACATCTCAATCATGGTGGCGTTCCTGGATGCTAAACCCCGAAGTCTGTCATTGGGAATGGTGATAACTGTGTCCACCACTTCCTTGAGGGCCTTCATACCCTCTTCGGCCTGCTTCATGCGTTTTTTGCCCTCAAAACTGAAGGGCATTGTCACCACTGCCACAGTCAGGGAGCCAGACTCTTTGCTCACCTCTGCGACTATGGGTGCGGCGCCCGTGCCAGTGCCCCCGCCCAAGCCGGCAGTTATGAAAACCATGTGGCTGTTTCCCACTGCATTGCGGATAGCATCAACACTTTCCATAGCTGCCTGCCTGCCGATTTCAGGATCTGCTCCGGCTCCGAGGCCCTCAGTCAGTTTCTCCCCAATCTGGATCTTCACCGCTGCCCTTGAGACTTCAAGGGACTGGGCATCTGTGTTGGCTGAGATGAATTTCACCCCCTGAAGCTTTGATGAAATCATGTTGTTGACTGCATTGCCTCCTGCCCCGCCCACACCAATCACTCTAATCTTGGCCGTTTTTTCGCTCTCAACAAAATTGAATACCATTGTCCCACCTCCTGTTTTCTGCCCCTTTAGATTATCTCCTTGAACCACTTTTTCATCCGAGCCATGACACGATTAAAGATATTCTTGTCTCGAATCCTGAACTTTTTTCTGGGCTGGGTTCTTGCTCCGTATACGACCAGCCCAACGGCTGTGGCGTACATGGGATTGTTCACTACATCCACCAAGCCTCTTATCCCCATGGGTCTTCCGATCCGTGCGGGAAGGCTGAAAACCGATTCTGCTATGTCCACAACGCCTTCCAACAGAGAAGATCCACCCGTAACCACAATTCCTGAAGCGACCACATCCTCCATCCCGGCCCGATAGACGTCTCTGTTGATGAGGTTGAAGATCTCTTCCACTCTGGGTTCTAAGATTTCAGCCAGGATCTGTCTGGACAGGGTCCTCGGCTTCCGTCCGCCCACACCGGCAACCTCAATAGTCTCATCTTTGCCTATGCTGTCTGGAAGACAAGTGCCATACTTGATCTTGATCTTTTCAGCCTCTGCCATCGGGGTCCTCAGACCCACCGATATGTCATTGGTCAAGTTGTTTCCGCCCAGGGCCAGCACCGACGTGTGTTTGATGCTCTTCCCCTTAAATATCGCCAGATCTGTGGTGCCTCCTCCGAAGTCAATCAAGGCCCCTCCCAAGTCCTTTTCTTCCTTGTTCAGCACAGCTTCACTCGATGCAAGGGACTGGAGGACAATATCGGATACATCTAGCCCGGCCCGATTGGCACACTTGATCAAATTGTGGGCCGAGGTGACCGCACCAGTTACAATGTGAATTCTGGCCTCCAGCCGAACCGCGGACATACCACGGGGGTCATGGATTCCATCCTGCTCGTCAACAATATACTCCTGGGGAAGCACGTGAATGACTTCACGGTCCGGGGGAATAGCCACTGCCCGCGCTGCGTCAATCACGCGATCAATGTCCCTTTGAGCGACCTCGTTCCCCTTGACTGCAACGATCCCGTGGCTGTTGAAACCCTTTATATGGCCCCCGGCAATGCCTGCATAAACCGAGCTGATCTCACAGCCAGCCATCAACTCTGCCTCTTCTATGGCTCTCTGGATGGAATCAACAGTCGATTCGATATTGACAACCACACCTTTGCGAAGGCCAACGGATGCATGGGTTCCGATCCCCACGATGTCTATCCCTTCAGGACTTACTTCACCAACCACGGCACATATCTTTGTCGTGCCTATGTCCAGGCCAACGATGAGGTCTTCTTTTTCACCCACTTTCACGTCTCCTTTCGATAGCACACCCCGAGGAGAGATACCCCTCTTGAGGGTCTAATTACGACGCGGTCTAAATCATTCAGATCCATGGACCCTACATTCAACAACTGCCCCCCACGCCTCAGATATGAGATCATATCTCGCAGTCGATTGAATTTTGACTCGTAGCCCCCAAAACCGAACTTGATGGCCATGTTGTTCTCAAATCCAAAAAGAGTCAGTCCCATCTCCGGGTCAGCGTGGATTCTTTGAAGGCCATTGGGTGGCAGAATACTCCCGTGAAGCCTGCTCAAATGAAGCACTTCCATAACTGCCCTGAATACGGGAAAGCGTCCCGGGTCACTCGGATCAATATCTGAGAGTGAAAGTCCGGTGACGACGGGCGCCCTTGTTTGATCTGAAGGTGCAACATGCTTGAATATCTCGCCAGTCTCGCTCAGATAATAAGGTCGGTTTAGCTCCACTATGGCAATGCGCACTCGTTCCCTAACTCGAATGTGAATAGTATCCGGCAGTTCTCGCTCCACCTCTACTGATGCAATCCAGGGATTGGCCAAGAGCCTGTCGCGAAGAACCCTCAGGTTCACCTCTAATATGTTATCATGAGGTTTAATCTTGCCTTGTTTCAGAATCGCCTCTGTCGAAAGCCTGTTGTTCCCCTCCACGGTAATCGTCCGAGCTTCGAAGTAAGAGCTTTGCGTAAGGACATCGTGGGCCAGTATAAAGAGCAAACTTGTCCCGCCCATGCCAGTCATCAGAAGCAATATCTTCACGGACAGAACACAACGCCCTATGATCCGCTCTGTTCTTTTTGCCCGGCTGTTCTTATAGTAGTTCTTGCGAACCCGCTTTCTAGCCAACGATGATTACCTCCGGCTCCAGGCGAACTCCAGACTGCTCAAACACGGTTTCCCTTATCTTCCCCATTAGCGCAAGGACGTCAGAAGCCCTGGCATGTCCTTTATTCACAATAAAATTCGCATGTTTTGTTGAAACTTCCGCCCCCCCTTTGTTAAGCCCCTTCAGACCGGCCTTGTCAATCAGCTCTCCAGCGGACACTTCCCCGGGTGGATTCCGAAATATGGACCCAGCGCTTGGCAGGGAGAATGGTTGGACGGACTTCCGCTTCTTCTGTATCTGGAGGGCATCCCTTCGGAGGGCCTTCCGATCTGCCCGCCTGAGCTTAAACTCCCCTCGCAAGATAATACTGCCTTCTTCCAATTCCAGCCCCCTGTACGAAAACAGAAGTTGCTCCTTGCCTATAGTGACAATAACGCCATTGCGGTTAAGCAGAGAAATGGAGCTAGTGATATCCGCCATGCATGCCCCCCAAGCCCCTGCGTTCATCCGCAACGCCCCGCCTACTGTTCCAGGAATTCCCAGCGCAAAATTAAGGCCTGCCAGCCCATGCTCAAGGGCGTAGCGACCCAGTTGCCAAACCAAAACACCTGCCCCGGCCTTCACATCGGCGCCCCCGTTGGGACTCGCCTGAGGACACTGCTCAATGCTCTCAAACCCGTTGGCAAGCTTGAGCACAAGACCTCGAATCCCTCCGTCACGGACCAACAGGTTGCTTCCGGCGCCAAGAATCATTAACGCATGTCCCCTGTCTCTAGCCCACGTTATGAGGCCCATTATCTCTTGATCGGTGTTGACGGTAATCATGGCATCGACAGGCCCTCCGATCCCAAAGGTCGTATGACGGGACATGGGTTCGTCAAAGAGAACCTGGCTGCCAAAATGAGCCGTGAGCC